>NZ_LZJD01000140.1:0-988 GCF_001666875.1 Mycobacterium sp. E802 | reverse complement strand
CTCAAGGCCTACAGCGGTTTTCACACGTTCAAGCCAGGATCGAATGCGCGCGCATGGCTGTTTCGGATCATGTACAACAACTGGATCAACAGCTATCGCGCCCGCCAACGCGCCGTGGGTGAGCAACTGTGTGAAGACATCACCGATTGGCAGGTGTCCGCCGAGGGGCGGCATACATCTTCGGGTTTGCGGTCAGCGGAAGTGGAAGCGCTCGAAGCGATGCGCGACGACGACATCGCGGACGCACTGGACGCGATCCCTGCGGCCAACCGGATGACCGTGTACTTCGCCGACGTCGAGGGCTACCACTACCGCGAAATCGCCGCCCTGATGGGCACACCCGTCGGAACCGTGATGTCCCGACTGGCCCGCGGACGAAAGCGGCTGCGGGAGTTGCTCGCCGACGTGGCCCGGGACCGTGGCATCGGCCGCGACGCCGGTAAGGTTCAGGCTGCCGTGCCGTTGTCCTGACTCCGGGCCAGATACCCTCTGGCAACCGCAGTTTCGGCGAGCAGCTTACGCAGATTGCGACGCGCCCGGTGCAACCTCGACATCACAGTGCCAACCGGAATGTCCATGAGCTCAGCGATCTCCTTGTACCGGAAGCACGCGACGTCGGCGTAGTACACGATGACCCGCTGGAAATCGGGCAGTGCCTCCATGGCCCGCCGCACCTCGTCGTCGCCCATGGATTCCAGCGCGGCGAGCTCGGCCGAGGCCAACTCGATCGGAGAACCGGCCAGCGCCGCGGCCAGTTGGGCGTCGGTGACCGATTCGGCCAGCACCTCCTCGGGCCGACGCTGCGTCGTGCGGTACGAGTTGATCCAGGTGTTCGTCAGAATCTTGAACAGCCACGCCCTGATGTTGGTGCCGTCGGCGAAAGTGTGAAAACCGCTGTAGGCCTTGAGAAGTGTCTCCTGCACGAGGTCTTCGGCGTCGTACCGGTTGTGGGTCAGGCGGCGCGCACCACGTTCGATCTGCTCGACGC
>NZ_LZJD01000139.1:0-35465 GCF_001666875.1 Mycobacterium sp. E802 | reverse complement strand
ATGCTACCCAGGCGGTTCGCGACGTCGGCACCGAATTGGCGAACGCCTTCGACGGGCTGGGACCTGACCTGGCCATGCTCATCGACAACGCCTCCGACATATCGGCCCGCATCCACAGCCAGGCCGGTCAGCTGCAACCGCTCATCGACGGCACCGCGGAACTGGTCACCACCATGGCCAGGTCAGGTCCCAGCCCGTCGAAGGCGTTCGCCAATTCGGTGCCGACGTCGCGAACCGCCTGGGTATCTATGCCTTTCACCAGTTGTGCGGTGTCACCCATGATCCGGTCCATCTGGACAGGCTGGCGGTCGGCCGGCGCGGCGATGGTATCCCCGGAGGCCAGGTACGGTCCGCCGTCGGACTGCGGCATGATGTCCACACTCTGGATGCCGGCCGCGGTGCCCATCCCCACGGTCAGGATGGCGTCGCGCGGAATCCGGGTGGCCGGGTCGATCACCAGCCGCACCATCGCGGTCCCGTCGGGGGCCAGCCAGACGTCGTCGACCGTGCCGACCTGCACCCCGCGGACCGTGACGCTGGTGCCCGGGGTCAGGCCGAAGGCGTCAGCCATCGTCGCGGTCAGGGTCATCGGGGTCCGAAAGCCCTGAGGGCCGGCCACATAGCGGATGCCGAACGGGATGACGAGCGCCGCGATCACCGCGAAGATCACCAGCTGAACCACGACCAGGCGCCTCATTTCAGGCCTCCCGACAAGAACCCGTCCAGCGCCACATCCCCGGTGATCGGGGTGCCGTTGACGATCAGCCCCCCGGTGAGGAGTTTGTCGATGGTGCCCGGAATGTCCAGTGCGCCATCGAACATCAGGTAGTCGCCGTGGACGGAGTTACCGAACTTCTCCAGGAAGTCGTTCATCGCGGTGAGCATCCCGCCCAGCCGGTCGTTGAAGGTGCCCATCATCGACACGACGGTGCCGGCATCATCGACCATGACGCCCAGATCCGCCGAGGACAACACGTTGTTGGCGGTCGCGGCCAGTGCGGTGGTGGAGGAGAACAAAGTCTGCAGTTTGGCGCGCTGCACGTCGAGCATCGCCACCACCTTGGGTACCGCGTCCAGGTAACCGGCGACGGTCTGCTGCTCATGGCCGAACTGCCCGGCGATGTTGGCGGCCAGGCTCATTGCCTGATCGAACTCGCCCTGGTGTTCCGACGCCTTGGCGCTCAACAGCGACATCGAGTCGATCAGGCCGCGTACCTTGTCGGCCCGACCGCCGAACGCCTTGTCCAGTTCGGTGACGATGGTGGCCAGCTGGTCGACACCGCTACGTGACAGCAGCGCCCCGAATGTGGCCAGCGCACTTTCGATCTGCGGCCCCAGCTCGGTGTGGCTGGGCGGGATGACGTCGCCGTCGCGCAGCGCCCGCTGTGGGGCCTGCTGGACACTGCTGAGCCGCACGAACGGATTACCCAGTGCCGAGGGCAGTTCCACGCTGGCCACAGTGCCGGAGTCCAGCCCGTCGGCGTCGGCCAGGCTCAGCTGCACCGAGGCGCCCGAGGTGGACAGGCTCATCCCGCTGACCCGCCCCACCACCTTCTGCCCGTTGCGTACGTCGGCGCCGATGGTGATGCCGTCGGCGGTGGGCAGCACCACGGTGACGGCCATGGTGTCGCCCGGTGAGCTGCGGCCCAGCGGCAGATCCTGAATCCCGATATCGCTCAATGCCCATACGCCGGCGGCGGCCACGATCAGGGCGCATCCGGTGGCCGCGTTGCTGAGAGATACACGCATGGTCACCTCGGGTACTTCGGGTTCGGCGCCGGGGCGTTGCCGGTGACGGCGGAGACGATGCCCAGCGGGTCCGAGCGGCTGATCGGATACGAGATCGGGTTGGTGATCCCGGCCCCCACACACATCGGCAACATGTTGCGGTCGCAGAAGTTCTGCGCCGCGGCGAACTGGGTCAGCACCGTCGACACATTGAGCCGAATCCGGCCGCGCCGGTCGGGGCCGATGGTGTTGGACAGGTTCTGCATCATCAACGGAACCAGATCCATGAACTCGGCCAGCTGAGGTTGCTTGGCGGTCAACACCTCACCGACGGCGTTGAGGTTGGCCGCGATGGTCCCCAGGTCGTCCCCGTGTTGGGCGACGAAGGCGTCGACCTGGTCGAGCACGGTTTTGAGATCGGCCATGGGCGCAGCGATGTCGACGTTGGCGTCGGCCCAGCTGCCGCCCACCTGACCGAGCTCGTCGACCATCTGGTTCAGCGACACCTGCCGCTGGTTGAACGCGGCCATCAACGTGCTCAGGTTGTCGACCACCGCGCCGATGTCCTCGGCCCGCGCCCCGAGCACGCCGCTGGCCGCACTCAGGTTGCGCATCGCCGAGTTGAACAGCTTGCCCTGGTCGCGCCACTGCTCGGCGCCGCGGGACAGCACTGCGCCGATGTCGCCCTGCTGAGGGCCGATGGCCGAGGTCAAGGTGCTCAGGCTGCCGAGCATGCTGTCGAAGGTGATCGGGGAGTGGGTGTGGTCGGCTCCGATGACGTGGCCGTCGGCCAGGGTGGCGCCGGATCCGCTGTAGGCCGGGCCGAGTTCGACGCTGCGGTCACTGATCAGGGCCGGGCTCACCACGTACGCGTCGGGTTCGGCCGGCAACATGACGTCGTCGGGCAGAGTCATCGTGACCCGCACCGTGGTGCCGTGCGGCGTCACCGCCGTCACCCGCCCCACCGGCACCCCGAGCACGGTGACCTTGCTGCCCGGGTAGATGCCGTTGATGTAGCCGAAGTCGGCGTGCACGGTGCGGGCCCGGTCGGTGCGGCCGAACACGTACCAGCCGCCTGCGCCCAGGCACAGCACGACAAGAATGGCAATCACGGCTTTACGTGTCATCGGCACTCCCGCTGAACGTTGAGGAAGCACAACAGGTTGTCGGGCATCACGAGGGAAGGCGAGTTGACGTCGGCCCAGGTGCCGTTGCCGGTGGCGTTGGTGACGGCGCGGATCGCCGGGGGCATCTTCACCAGGGTCTGGTCGATCTTGTCCACGTTGGCCTTCAAGGTGCCGGTGACTGCGGTGAGACCGCTGATCAGACTGCTGAAGTCTGCCTGCTTGTCGGTGTAGACGGCGGCCAGGTGGCGCATGATCGCGGTCAGGTTGGTCACAATGTCGGTGAGCGCCTGCCGGCGTGCGGCCAACGAGGACACGATGTACTGGGCGTTGGCGGCGGTGTCGGCCAGGGAATCGGTTTGATGGGACAGCATTTCGGCCATCTGCCGACTGATCCGCAGAATCTCGTCGATCTTGTCGCCGTTGTCGGCGAAGGCCGAACTGGCGGCGCTGATCCCGGCCAGGGCTTTACCGAGCTCGGCGCTGTTGCCGGGCATGGTCTCGGTCAGGGTGGTCATCATCGCGGTCAGCGGCTGCTGGTCGACGTGCTCGGCGGTGTCGGCGGCCTTCCGTCCGACCTCATCGAGGCTGTACGGGACGGTGGTGCGCGACAACGGAATCACATTGGAATCAACGCCATTGACGGTCCCGGCCGGCATCACATCGAGGAACCGCTTACCCAACACGGTGCGCAGCCGCACCGTGACGGTGGTGCGGTTGCCCAGCGGCTGGGCCTTGTCGAGCCGGAAGCCGACGCGGACGCGGTCGACGGCCAGGGCGACGTCTTCCACCCGCCCGGCGGGCACCCCGGCCACGTACACCGGATCGCCGGCGGTCAGACCGCTGGCGTTGGCGAGTTCGGCGACATAGGCGTTGGTGCGCACGTGATACACCGCTCGCGGGATACCGACCGAGACCACCATGATCGCCACCAAGGTGATGGTGCCGATCAGGCCCAGCGCCAAGGGGATTGACGGGTTGTGTTTGCGCTGATCTTTGATGAAGAGGAAGATCACCGCGCCGACGAAGAGGTCGATCAGTTTGACGAGGAACATCATCTACAGACACACCTCGGAATGCGTGTAGCCGAAGATGTTGGCTTCGTGGCTGGCGACTTTCAGGGTGAAGTTACACAGATACAGGCTGACGAATCCGCCGTAGCTGGAGGTGCGGTTGATCGCATCGCCGAACTCCGGCAGCCGGGCCAGCAACGTGGTGAATTGCTCGGTGTTGGGCTGCCAGGTCTGCAGCATGGCGTTGAGGTTGGTGATGGTCTCTCCGTAGGCCGCACTGGAGCTGTTGACCGTGTTGGCCAGCGTGGCCAGCACGGCGTTGCCCTCGTCGATGAGCAACTCGAACTGCCGGTCCCCGGAGGTGACGGCGGCGCTGAGCCGGTTGAGCCCGGTCAGCATCTGCTCCAGCTGCGGCTGCCGGGCGTTCATCGTGTGCATCAGGCTCGACATGTTGTCGATCAGCTGGGTGAAAATCCCCGCATTGTTACTCAATGAGCTTGTCATGGCGGCGATCTGGGTGAGCAGCGTGGTCAGCGTCTGAGCCTGGCCGCTGAAGGTCTCGACGAATCCTCGGGTCAGGGTGTTGACCTGCTCGGGGGCCAGCGCGTCGAACAGCGGTTTGAATCCGTTGAGCAGCGCAGTCAGATCCACCGCCGGGGAGGTTTGCGCCAGCGGGATGACGCCGCCGGCGGCCAGCCGGGCCGGCGGCTCGTCGGTGGAGACGTCCATGATCGCCCCACCCGGATCGGACAGGGCGACGTAGCGGGCGCCGAGCATGTCGCCGTAACGCACGGCCGCGGTGACGTTGCTGGTCAATGTGAAATCGGATTTGACCTCGATGTCCACGTCGGCCCGGCTGGTGCCGTCGGCGTTGGAGGCGAACTGGATTGAATCCACCCGGCCGATGCGAATCCCGTTCATGGTCACCGGGTTTCCGACATTGAGGCCTTCCACGCTGGTGAACTGGGCCTGATAGGTGACCGTGCTGCCACGCACCGGCACCGACAGGGTGTTGATCACCAGGACGGCGCTGAGGACGCCGGTGGTGCTGAAGGCGCCCAGTTTGGCCCAGGATTGCCATCGCCGGTTGCGGTTCATGAGATCTGTACCTCCGTGCCGCGCACCAGCGGGCCGAGCATGAGCACCGTGGCGATGTTCGGTTGGGTCGACGGGGCACCGGCCGGCGGCAGCAGTTCGTCCTGCAGCACGGCCAGCGCATGGGCCTGGCCGTCGGCGTCGACCACGGCCGAGGCAGGTGCCGCGACGGCGGGAGAACTCGGGATCGCCTCGGCCGGAAGCGGATCCGAGGGGATGGGCGCGGACTGTGGAAGGCCCGGCCCCGGCGGCAGGGAAGAGTGCGTCGGCAGGTGTGGTGCCGGCGGCGTGAACGGTGTGACCGGCAGGGAGGCCGCCGGTCGGGACAGCACGTCGGCCGGTTGTGGTGGGACGTGTCCCGACGGCGCGGATTCGGCACACCGGGCGCCCGGGGTGCTGCCGTACACGGGGCAGTCCTCCATCGAATACGGCATCGGCCCGGCGAAGGTGGCCACCGCGGTGATGTTGAACTTGCCCGTCGCGAACACCTTGGCGCCGGCCTCACCGAACGCTTGCGCACCGGCCAGGGTGTCGACCAACCCCAGCGGCTGAGCTGCGGTGGTGGCCATGATCTTTCCGGCCGCGTCGACCACGGTGATCAACTGCTCGCGGTGATCAGACAGGAACGAGGTGAGCACCGAGGAGAACCGGGCGAAACCGTCGATCGCGGTGGCGAACTTCTTCTGATCGTCCACCATCCGGTTGGACACCGAGGTGGCCGCCGACAGCGTGGAGATGATGTCGGGCGTCGCGGTGTTCAGTGAGGCCATCACGTCCCGGAATTGCGGTGTGGTGTCGAGGAATCGGACGAGGGACGGGGTCAGCGCCTCGGCCCCGGCGCTCAGGTTGTCGATCGTTTCGCCCAGTTCCGATCCGCGGTTGCGCAACGACTGGCTGATCGCGGTGAGCGCGGTCTGCATGCGCTCGGGCTTGATCTGTGAGAACAGTTCGACGATCTTGGTGAACACGTCGTAGAGGGCCATCGCATCGGGGCTCTGGTCGATCGCCACGGTGTCTCCGGGCCGCAGTCCCGTGGCGGACCGGGTGCCCTGCGGGTCGACCAGCTGCAGGTAGATGTCGCCGAAGAAGGTCCGTGGCACGATCCGGGCCACGGCCGAGGACGGGATGATCCCGAGGCTGCCGGGCTCGATCGCCAGCCGGACCCGTGACGTATGGGTGCCCGACTCGATGTCGGCGATGCGCCCGACGTTGACGCCGTGGTAGCGGACCGGGGAGCCACCGGTGATCAACCCGGCCGACACCGGGACCCCGACGTACACGTCGGCGCTGCGCTCCAGATTTCCCGAGGCTCGGGCCACCAGCACGGCCGCCACGGCGAGGGCCACCCCCACCGCGCCGAGGCCGCGCAGGGCCAGTCGTGCCCGGCTGGGTTCCGAATACCCGCGGCGCTTTCCGAGACGCCTGAGCCGGGTCATATTCCCATCCCCGGGATTTCGGGAACCAGGCCCCATAACGCGAACGTCAGCAGCACGTCGAGGATGCCGACCGCGAGGATCGCGGTGCGCAGCGCCCGGCCCGCGGCCTGGCCGACCCCGGCCGGACCGCCGGAGGCGAAGTAGCCGTAGGTGCAGTGCACCAACGCCACCACGATGGCGAAGACGATTGCCTTGATCCCGGAGTAGAGCAGGTCACTCGGTCCCAAGGCCAGATGGAAGAAGTAGTCGTAGGTGCCGGGGGAGGCGCCGTTGAAGATCACCACCACGGTGCGGGTGGACAGATAACTGGCCAGCAGACCGATCATGTAGATCGGGATGACGCAGACCACCGAGGCCAGCACGCGGGTACCGACCAGGTAGGGGATCGAGCGCAGCGCCATCGCGTCGAGCGCGTCGATCTCGTCGGAGATCCGCATCGCGCCGATCTGGGCGGTGAATCCGGTTCCGACCTTGGCCGCCAACGCGATTGCCACCACCACCGGCGCCAGCTCGCGGGTGTTGGCGATCGCGGCGAGCATGCCCGAGAGCGTGTTCATCCCGACCAGGTCCAGCCCGCGCTGGGTCTCGACGCCGAGCATCATCGCCGCCGCCAGCGACATGGCGAACACGATGCCGATGGTTCCGCCGCCGGACAACAGCGAGCTGGTGCCGAAGGTGACCTCACCGATCTGGCCCAGCGTGTGCTTGCGGTAGTGCACCAGGGCGTACGGCAGGGAGCGCAGCACCTTGGCGTAGAACGTGACATGCTGGCCGGCCACCGCAAGGGCGTCGTACCCGGCGACCGCGGGACGCGAAATCCGGTGCAGCGCAGCGCTGCTGGTCAGGGCGGTCATCAGTAACTACCCACCGCGGGAACCACCACGGTGTACAGCGCCGACATGGTGGTGTTGAGGATGAACACGAGCGCGAAGGCCAGCACCACGGCCTCGTTGACCGCGTTGGCCACGCCGCCGGCGCCGCCTTTGGTGTGCAGGCCCTTGAAGGTGGCCACCAGGGTGGCGGTGAGCCCGAAGACCGCCGATTTGATCAGTGCCATCACGAAGTCCGACACCTGGCCGTACTGGCTGAAGGTGGCCAAAAACGTTCCGGCGGGCAGGTGTTGGACGCTGATGTGGTAGAGGTAGCAGGCCATCACGCCGCCGAAGGTGACGATCGAGCACAGCGCCAGGGCGACGATGACGGCGGCAACCAGCCGCGGTGCGACCAGGCGCTCGATCACGTCCAGCCCCATGACTTCCATCGCGTCGATCTCCTCGCGGATGGTGCGTGATCCGAGGTCGGTGCAGATCGCCGAGCCGGCCACGCCGGCCATCATCAACGCGCACACCAGGGCCGCGGCCTGCCCGACGATGATGAAGGCCACCACCGCGCCCGAGTAGCCTCCGGCGCCGATCCGCCCGGCCAGCTCACCGACCGATACCGCGATGAACACGCCGATCGGCATCATCAGCAGCAGCGCCGGGCCGGTGCAGACCCGGCCGATGAACAGGGTCTGGGTGACCACCTCATCGAGCACCAGACGGCGACGGACCAACGCGGTGACGACGCTGACGAGCGCCTGCACCGAGAAGCCGAGCACGTAGCCGCCCTGGACCAGGACGTCCCGTACGGGGCCCTTGGACGCCGGTAGCTCGTAGGTCATCGAGTTCCTTCCGCGATGTGGTGGCATGCGCGGGGCCGGAACCGGTGACCACCGGCTGTGCTGACGCACTTTTCGACCCCCCGGTCGCCTGTGGAGCATGTCACATTTCGTGACGCCACCGCAAGAATTAAGTGAATGGTCATTCTCGAGTGGCACGGCGTGTCTTCTCAGGTCCAGAACAGTTGGATGCCCGAGTTTGTGATTCGTCGATCGTGACACTTCAGGCGGGGGATCGCCGCGGCGTTTCGGCCCGCCAATGGGGGAACCAGCATTAACTTAGCCGCCGGGGAGGTTGCCGAGAACACCGGTATCGGGATCCTGGCCACCGCCTACGATGGCCCGGTGACATCGGTACCCGTGCTGGCGGTCGCCGGGCATCTCGGCGCCGGGAAGACCACGCTGCTCAATCACCTGCTCCGCAACAGTCGTGGTGTGCGCATCGGCGCGCTGGTCAACGACTTCGGTGCGGTCAACATCGACGCCATGCTGGTGGCCGGTCAGGTCGACGCGATGGCCTCACTGTCCAACGGGTGCATCTGCTGTGTGGTGGATGCCGAGGAAACCGGTGAGCTGCTCGGCACGCTCGCGGCCGTCAGACCCCGACTAGATCTCATCGTCGTGGAGGCCAGCGGTGTCGCCGAGCCGACCGCACTGGCCCGCACCATCACCGCCACCGATGATCCGCGCTTCCACTACGCCGGGCTGGTGCTGGTGGTCGACGGCCTGCAACCCGAGCTCGGCCATGGGTTGCGGGTCGCCGATCTGGTGGTGCTCAACAAGGCGTCGGAGTGCACGGACCTCGAGGGCCTGGTGGCGCGGATCCGTGCGCAGAGCCCGCGGGTTCCTGTGTTGCCCACCGAGTTTGCCCGCATCGATCCCGAGTTGCTGATCGACCCGCCGCGGTCACGGGCGCCGCAGGCCCAGCTGTCCTTCGATGAGCTGCTGCACGATGAGCACGATCATCACCACCCCGAGTACCAGAGCGTCGAGTTCCGCACCGACTCCGTGGTGAACCCCCGGCGGTTCATGGAGTTTCTGCAGGACCGCCCCGAAGGTCTCTACCGGGCAAAGGGTTTCGTCGACTTCGGTGTGCAGCGCTTCCTGGTGCAGCTGGTCGGCAGCTCGCTGCGCTTCGAAAAGCGGCGTGGGGGCGGCACCGAGTTGGTGTTGATCGGCACGGGCATGGATACGTCGGCGGTGCTGGCCGGGCTGACGCGCTGCACCGAGGAGCCGGCGGACGAGAACGCGATGCTCGGGGTGCTCAAGTACGTGGTGTAGCCGTCAGCAGCGGTTCCCTGCCCGGTTATCCTTCCACTCACCCGAATTCAAGGAGCCGCATTGTTCAAGGTCAACGAGTACTTCGGCGGCGACGTCGCCTCGATCGCCTTCGCGACGCAACAGGGCCCGGCGACCGTCGGCGTCATGGCCGTCGGCGAATATGAGTTCGGTACCTCCCAGCTCGAGATCATGCGGGTGGTCTCGGGTGCGCTGACCGTCAAGCTGCCGGGCCGCGAGGAGTGGGAAACTTTCGCGGCCGGTGAGCAATTCACGGTGCCCGCGGACAGCAAGTTCCAGGTCCGCGTCGAGGTGGAGACGGCTTACCTCTGCGAGTACCGCTGAGCCACGCCTCTGCGCCGGTTTCTACCCCAGGGTTGTTGATGGCGTGCAGTCGCGACCCCTGGGTAGAAATCGGTGAGTGGGCCCGTCCCGCGCCTTTGCGCCGGTTTCTACCCCAGGGTTGTTGATGGCGTGCAGTCGCGACCCCTGAGTAGAAATCGGTGAGTGGGCCCGCCACGCGCCCGCGAATTTCTACCCCTGGGTTGTTGATGGCGTGCAGTCGCGACCCCTGGGTAGAAATTGGTGAGTGGGCCCGCCACGCCCCTGCGCCGATTTCTACCCCTGGGCTGTTGATGGCGTGCAGTCGCGACCCCTAGGTAGAAATCGGTGAGTGGGCCCGCCACACCCCCGCGCCGATTTCTACTCCAGGGCGGTGCCAAGACTCCGATCACGACCCACGGGTAGAAAGCGACGACGCGGGGTAAGCAGTCCCACATGCGCCCGATCACCTTGGCAAAGACGGCCTCTGCAACGCTGGCCACGTCGATCGTCGGCGGGCTGGCCAGCCGCCCGGCTCAATCGAAGTGGTACGAAAAGCTGCGCAAGCCCTCATTTCAGCCCCCCCGCCAAGCCTTTCCGATCGTCTGGCCGATCCTCTATGCCGACATCGCGGTCACCTCAGCCCGCACGCTCGATCGGTTGCGCGCCGAAGGCCAGCAAGACGAGGCCCGCGCCTACACCGCCGCACTGGCCGGCAACCTCATCGTCAACGCCGCGTGGTCGTGGGTGTTCTTCACCCGGCGGCAGCTCGGCGTCGCAGCCGTCACCGCCGCGGTCTTGACCGCCAGCAGCGCCGATCTCACTCGTCGCACAGTGCACGCCCAGGGCGCGCCCGGCGCCATCCTCACGCCCTACCCGCTGTGGTGTGCCTTCGCGACGGCGCTGTCCACCCGGATCTGGATGCTCAACCGGATCAGCTGAACGGCTTGCGCTGATCAAGGCGACGCGACGCCAGGCCCGCACCCCGCCACACCCGGGCCACCCAGTCGTCGTCTTCTTCGGTGACCAGGTTGCCCATCACCCGCACCGCGATGTTCATCAGGAACGACGAGCGGATCGCCACCGGACCCGAGGCCGGCAGGAACCGGGGCAGCGTGAGCAGCACGGCCAGCCGCCGGGCGATCGAGAACCCGTGGGCGTAGTGCTCCTGCAGCACCGCGGGCCAGGACTGCGCGTACGAGCCCGAGCCCAGCAGTTCGGCGGCCAGCCGTCCGGTTTCCAGCCCGTAGTCGATGCCCTCGCCGTTGAGCGGGTTGACGCAGGCCGCCGCGTCGCCGACCAGCATCCAGTTCGGCCCGGCCACTCCCGATACCGCGCCGCCCATCGGCAGCAACGCCGACAGCGCGGCCCGCGGCTCCCCGGAAAATCCCCATTCCTCGCGGCGCAGCTGGGTGTAGTACGACAGCAGCGGACGCAGGGCGGCATGAGCGGGGCGTTTGGCGGTCGCCAGCGCGCCCACACCGATGTTCACCTCACCGTTGCCCAGCGGGAAGATCCAGCCGTAGCCGGGCAGTACCTGGCCCTCGGGGGAACGCAGCTCCAGATGCGAGGTGATCCACGGCTCGTCGGCGCGCGGCGTCGCGATGTATCCGCGGATGGCGGTGCCGTACACGGTTTCCTTGTGCCAGGTGCGGCCCAGCACGCGGCCCAGGGTGGAGCGGGCTCCGTCGGCCACGATCAGATGTGAGCAGCCGATCTTGGCGCCGTCGTCGAGCTGTACGGACTCCACCCGTCCGCGTGAGTCGTAATCCACCCCAACGGCTTTGACACCCAACCGCATCTTGGCGCCGTCGTCGGCGGCGACCGAGCGGATCCGGTCGTCTAGTTCGGTGCGCGGCACCGCGCTTCCGGTTGACGGGAACGACGGTCCGGGCCACCGCACTTCGACGTCGGAGCCGAATCCGGACATCCGCAGGCCGTGGTGCCGGATCCGGGTGTCGAGCCACGGGCCCATGCCGAGCCGTTCCAGCTCGGCAACCGCCCGCGGCGTCAGTCCGTCGCCGCAGGACTTGTCCCGCGGGAACTGCGCCGCGTCGACGACGAGTACGTCACGACCGGCTCGAGCTGCCCATGCGGCGGCCGCCGACCCGGCCGGTCCGGCGCCGACGACGACCACGTCTGCCTTGATATCCATTGCTCCCAGTATGTTGGACGAATGAGGACACCAGCGACTGTGGTGGCAGGCGTTGATTTCGGGGACGCGGCGTTCGCCGCCGACGTCCGCGACAGCGTCGCCAGGATCGAACAACTGATGTCTGACGAGCTCGGCAAAGCCGATGAGCTCATGGCCGAGGCGGTGCAGCATCTGTTCCAAGCCGGCGGCAAACGCTTCCGTCCGCTGTTCACCGTGCTCTCGGCGTCGTTGGGGCCCCGTCCCGATGATCCGGAGGTGGCGATCGCCGGTGCGGTGATCGAGCTGGTGCACCTGGCCACGCTGTATCACGACGACGTGATGGACGAGGCCCAGATGCGGCGCGGCGCACCGAGCGCCAACGCCCGCTGGGGCAACAACATCGCGATCCTGGCCGGCGATTACCTGTTCGCCACGGCGTCGCGGCTGGTTTCGCGGCTCGGACCCGACGCGGTTCGTGTGATTGCTGACACATTCGCCCAATTGGTGACGGGCCAGATGCGCGAGACCCGCGGCGCGGCCGAGCATGTCGACTCCGTCGACCATTACCTCAAGGTGGTGTACGAGAAGACCGCCTGCCTGATCGCGGCCTCGGGCCGGTTCGGGGCGACGTTCTCCGGCGCCGACGCCGAACAGGTCGAGCGGCTGCACCGGCTGGGCGGCATCGTGGGGACCGCGTTCCAGATCTCCGACGACATCATCGACATCGACAGCGATCCCGACGAATCGGGCAAGGTCCCCGGCACCGACCTGCGCGAAGGGGTGCACACCCTGCCGGTGCTCTACGCGTTGCGGGAGTCAGGCCCGGATGCCGACCGGCTGCGCGAGCTGCTGATCGGTCCGGTCGAACGCGACGAGGACGTGGCCGAGGCGCTGGGGCTGCTGCGGCGCTCGCCCGGTATGACGCGCGCCAAGGAGGTCGTCGCCGAGTACGCGGCGCAGGCCCGTGATGAGCTGGCCAGCCTTCCGGCCGGCCCAGGACGTGACGCGTTGGCCACGCTCGTCGATTACACGGTGAACCGGCACGGCTGATCTGCGGAACCGCGCCGGGTAACTGAGCGTTTAATCAGCGAAGGTTGCCGAGTAGTTCCTAGGAGGAAACTGCGATGACGTGGAACCCGCACGCGAACCGAATCAAGACGTTCCTGTTGCTGGTCGGTTTTTCGGCGTTGATCGTGTTCGTCGGCTCGTTGTTCGGTCGCAACGTGATGTACCTGGCAGTGCTGTTCGCCGTCGGCATGAACGTCTACGTGTACTTCAACAGCGACAAGATGGCGCTGCGCGCGATGCACGCCCAGCCGATCACCGAGGTGCAAGCCCCTGAGATCTACCGGATCGTGCGGGAGTTGGCCACCACGGCGCATCAGCCGATGCCACGCCTGTACATTTCCGACACCGCCAACCCGAACGCCTTCGCCACCGGCCGCAACCCACGCAATGCCGCGGTCTGCTGCACCACCGGCATTCTGCAGCTCCTCAACGAGCGTGAGTTGCGCGCGGTCCTCGGACATGAGCTGTCGCACGTCTACAACCGCGACATTCTGATCTCGTGCGTGGCCGGCGCAATGGCGTCGGTGATCACCGCCCTGGCCAACATGGCCATGTTCGCCGGGATGTTCGGCGGCAACCGTGAGGGCAGCAATCCGCTTGCGATGCTGCTGGTTTCGCTGCTCGGCCCGATCGCGGCCACCGTGGTGCGGATGGCGGTGTCCCGCCAGCGTGAGTACCAGGCCGACCAGTCCGGCGCCGAATTGACCGGTGACCCACTGGCTTTGGCCTCGGCCCTGCGCAAGATCTCCGGCGGGGTGGAGGCGGCCCCGCTGCCCCCGCAGCCGCAGCTTGCCGATCAGGCACATCTGATGATCGCCAGCCCGTTCCGTGCCGGCGAGCGCATCGGCAAGCTGTTCTCCACCCACCCGCCGATCGCCGACCGGATCCGTCGCCTGGAAGACATGGCCGGCCGGGGTCCGGGTCACTACTGATCTCCAGCAAGGGCGAGTGGCCAGTTATGGCACGCTTCTTTGTGCTCTGCGTGACATAACTGGCCACTCGGCTGTCTGGGTCCTTAAGCGACGCCGGCCAGCTGCTCGACATGGGTGGGCGTCACCCTCAGCACCGCGGCGCTGGCGATGTCGTAGAACAGCCCGATCACGTTGACCCGACGGGCCAATGGGTGTGACTGCAAGGTCTGCACCTGCACCGCGACATTCACCATGGACAGCTGGTCGACAGTGCCGAATCCGGCTTCGGCGGCCGACACGGCGACCGGGTGGCGTCCGCCGTCGAACGCCGTCAGCGACGGATCACCATGGGACAGCCAGGATTTCAGGTTCTCGTCACCCGGGTCGGTCTTGCCGAGCAGCGCGGTCATCGCCCCGCAGCTGGAGTGCCCGCACACCACGATCGAGTCGACGTCGAGCTTGTCGACGGCGAAGGCGATGGCCGCCTCGATCGACTCGTCGGTTTGACCCGCGGGGACCATGTTGCCGACGTTGCGCACCGTGAACAGGTCACCGGGTCCGCTACTGGTGATGACGTTGGGTACCACTCGGGAGTCGGCGCAGGTCAAGAACAGTGTCTCGGGGTTCTGTGCGTGCGTCAGTTCCTGCATGTGCGGGCGCAGGACCGGAGCGGTGCGGCGGTGGTAGGCGGCCAGTCCGTGGAGCACCGACGGGGTCTTCTCGGGCTGCCAGGAGCTCCACGGCACCACGCCCGAACGCTTGTCGAACGGGGTGAAGTTGCGGATCGGCGGTCCCAGTACCGCACTGTCCATTTCGACGGCCCCCAGGTCGTGTAGGTCGACGTTGTTGCCTGCGGCGCGGTGCTGACGGCACCAGTCCTCGATGGCCTGATGGGCGGCGTGGTCGATGAAGTCGACGGACAGTTCCACCGTGACATCGGCGTCGGCGGGCACGGAGGCAAGGGTTTTCGTCAGCTTGGGCAGCGACAGGAAGGTGCAGGATCCTTCGATGGTGACTCGCCAATCGTCCTGGCCGGCCGGCTCAGCGTGAATCTTGGTGCGCACCACTCGCCACACCGTCAGCGCGATCGCCAGCACCAGGCCGATCGCCACACCTTCGAGCAGGTTGAGGAACACCACGCACAAGATGGTGATCAGGTAGACCGCCAAATCGCCGGTGAGCCTTGCGGTTTCGATATGGGCCCGGTTCACCAGACGCAGGCCGATCATGATGAGCAGGCCGGCCAGTGCGGCGGTCGGGATCATCTGGGCCAGGCCGGCAAAAGGTACGGCGAAGGCCAGCACCCACACCCCGTGCATGATTGCCGAGGCGCGGGTACGTGCGCCGGAGGCCACGTTGGTGGAGCTGCGCACGATGACACCGGTGACCGGCAGGCCGCCGATCGCACCGGAGACCATGTTGGCCGTGCCCTGGCCGATCATCTCGCGGTCGAAGTTGGTGCGCGGCCCGTTGTGCATCCGGTCGACGGACACCGCTGACAGCAGGCTTTCCACGCTCGCGATGAGCGCGATGGTCAAGATGCCGCCGGCGAACGCGGCCCAGTTGCCGTCCGGCAGGCTGGGCAGTGCCAGCGCATCGATCAGCGATTCGTTGATCTCGATGCGGCTGACGTCGAACGGTGCCAGCACCGACAAGGCCGTCACACCCACGATCGCGACGAGCGGGGCCGGCACCTTGTTGATCGGGGCCGGGACCCAGCGCCATCCCACCAGGGTGACGATCACCAGCACACCCAGCAGCACGGCGGGCCAGTGGGCGCTCATCAGCTGGGCGGGCAGTTCAGAGATGTTGGCCCAGGCCGAGCTGTTGGAGCTGCCGCCGAGCAATACGTGGACCTGCTGCAGCGCGATGGTGACGCCGATACCGGCCAACATCGCGTGCACCACCACCGGGGAGATGGCCAGCGCGGCACGCGCTATCCGGCTCAGGCCGAACAGCACCTGCAGCACGCCTGCGCCCACGGTGATGGCGCAGGTGACTGCCCAGCCGAACTGGGAGATCAACCCGGCGACCACCACGGTCAGGCCGGCGGCCGGGCCGCTGACCTGCAACGGTGACCCGCCCAGGGCGCCGACGATGATGCCGCCGACGATCGCGGCGATGATGCCGGCCAGCACTGGCGCGCCGGAGGCCACGGCAATGCCGAGCGACAACGGCAGGGCGACCAGGAACACCACCAGGGAGGCAGGTAAGTCGTAGCGCAGAATGGCGCGGGCCCGTTCTGCGAGTGGGGTCGTTTGCTGCATTGCGCGCCTCCGTCTGGAACTGGTGATGTGCGGGCCCGCCACGCTGCGGGCCCGCGCACAGATATTCGACGACGTTGTCTCCAGGACAACCTCGAAAAGCGTTGGAGCGCACAACGACACAAGTCGACTTATGGTCCAGTTGTGGCTCGCCTACATCCAATTGCTGTGGGCGAGCGTATTTATCGCTGTGAACAGGTGCAAGGCATTCGGTGTCATGCATAGAGAACCCAAATGTTTCGGGTATGTGTCCCGGCACGAATATGCCTGTCAGCCAGCCTGAATGGCCGAACGCCGTCCGGTCGTGACACCGAATGTTCACCTTTTGGTTCCGAAAAAGGTTCCGAAAAGGTTTGTATTGCAAAGACTCTGGCTGGATCACGGTTGATCTTGATGGTGACCTACGTCATAGAACGGTCGTGGCAAGGCGTCGTCTTAGAACTCCATAT
This sequence comes from Mycobacterium sp. E802, assembly GCF_001666875.1. NCBI lineage: Bacteria > Bacillati > Actinomycetota > Actinomycetes > Mycobacteriales > Mycobacteriaceae > Mycobacterium > Mycobacterium sp. E802. The sequence continues at coordinate 18,984 of NZ_LZJD01000139.1, read as the reverse complement.
GAACTCCGTGACAATGCTCTGTGCGCTCCGCACAATGGAAATATGACCACGATGTCGGTTTCCCCCCGTGCCCAGCAGCCGCGGCAGGCGATCCTCGGACAGTTGCCGAAGATTCACCGTGCAGACGGATCTCCCATCCGCGTGTTGCTGGTCGACGACGAGCCGGCGCTGACAAACCTGGTCAAGATGGCCCTGCACTACGAGGGTTGGGAAGTCGACGTCGCCCACAACGGCCATGACGCCGTGGCGAAGTTCGACGAGATCGAGCCCGATGTGGTGGTGCTCGACATCATGCTGCCCGATATCGACGGGCTGCAGATCCTGCAGCGGGTCCGTGAGGCCGACGGCTACACGCCCACGCTGTTCTTGACCGCCAGGGATTCGGTGATCGACCGAGTCTCCGGCTTGACCGCAGGCGCCGATGACTACATGACCAAGCCCTTCAGTTTGGAGGAGTTGGTGGCTCGGCTGCGCGGATTGCTGCGCCGGTCCAGCCACACCACACCGCCGGCCGACGAGACCCTCAAGGTCGGGGACATGGTGCTCGACGGGGCGAGCCGCGAGGTCACCCGTGGCGGTGAGCCCATCAACCTGACCGTCACCGAATTCGAGCTCTTGCGCTATCTGATGCGCAACCCGCGCCGGGCGTTGAGCCGCGCGGAGATCCTCGACCGGGTGTGGAACTACGGGTTCGGCGGCAAGTCCAGCATCGTCGACCTGTACATCTCCTATCTGCGTAAAAAGGTCGACACCGACCGTGAGCCGATGATCCACACCGTGCGCGGGGTTGGCTATATGCTGCGGCCCGCGTCATGATGCATTGATGCCGCCCAGACGATGGGGGCCGCGTTCACTGCGCAGGCGGTTGGTGCTGGGAGTCAGCGCGATCGTCACGGTTGTGCTGTTCGCAGTCGGTGCGCTGTCGGTCTACAGCCTGCACACCTATGTGACGACGATGAGCGATACCGAGGTGTCGCGGTCGCTGGCGGCGTTCACCCACTCCTATGACAAGCTGCGCGACAAGCAGGCCGGGCACGAGCTGACCGGCGATGCCGAGGCTCTCACCGCATTCGTCGGGCAGGCACCGGGCAACCTGATCGCGGTGCTGCACGACGGTGAGGTGATCCAGTCGGCGGTGTTCTCCGACGGTGAGCCGCATCCGGCGCCCGTCGCCGTCACCCGTGCGCTCGACCAGTACAGCTGGACCGACGACGATCGCCGCACGGTGAAGCTGCCGGCGCTGGGCTCCTACCGGCTGGCCAGCCACATCGTGGGGGATGGCGACGTACTCGTCTCCGGGGTGTCGATGGACAGCGCGAACATGGTGATCGCCCGCAAGTCGGTGACGGTGGCGGTGATGATCGTGCTGGCGCTCATCGTCACCGCCCTGGGCACCATCGCGGTGGTGCGCATCGCGCTGCGTCCGTTGAGCCGGGTGGCGGCGACGGCGGCGAAGGTGGCGACGTTGCAGTTGAACGTCGGCGATCACCGCATCACCACGCGCGTCCGGGACCGGGACACCGATCCGGACACCGAGGTCGGCCTGGTCGGTGACACGCTCAACCGGCTGCTGGTCAACGTCGACAGTGCGTTGGCGGCGTTGGCCGAGTCCGATCGACGGACCTGGCAGTTCCTCACCGATGCCAGCCACGAGCTGCGCACCCCGTTGGCGGCCATCCAGGGCTACGCCGAGCTGACCCGGCAGGACAGTGCAAATCTTCCGCCGACCACCGAATACGCGTTGGCCCGCATCGAGGCCGAAGCCCGCCGGATGACGGGGTTGGTCAGCGACCTGTTGCTGTTGTCCCGGTTGAGTGAGGGCCAAGAGCTGGAGACCGACGATGTGGACCTGAGTGACCTCGCGGTCGACGCGGTCAACGATGTGGCGGTCGGGGCGCCCGATCATCATTGGGTGGCCGAGCTACCGGACGACCCGATGTGGGTGCGCGGTGACCTGGCCCGGTTGCACCAGGTGCTGAGCAACCTGTTGACCAATGCGGCGGTGCACACGCCGCCCGGTGTGACCGTCACGATCGCATTGACCGAGGCAGACGATTCCGCGATATTGACCGTCGCCGACGACGGTCCCGGAATTGATGCCGAATTGTTGCCGAATTTGTTCGGCAGGTTTGTCCGGGCCGATAAATCGCGCTCCCGCGAATTGGGCAGCACCGGCCTGGGGCTGGCCATCGTGGCATCCATCATCGAAGCGCACAACGGCACGGTTGCTGTGGAGTCCAGACCTGGGAGGACGGTGTTCACCGTGCGTATCCCGCTCGCCCGCGAGGTCGCGCCGGAGACGGTTGCCGCGCAGGCAAAAAATATGAATTAGGCCTGAATACTCTTTGACCGTCGGGCCGTATGCAGAAATACGTATGCGTTCAATATGAGTTGATAGACCCCGGCAAATTGGCTCTTTAGGCTGGACCTACCTCAGTAAGGGAAAGGCCAGGTAATTCAATGATGAACATCTGGAAAAGTCTTGCCGTCGCCATCGTCGGAGCCGGTCTGGCATTGGGCGCGCCGGCAGCACCGGCCGCCGCTGCACCGGGTGGCACCGGGTCGGCCCAGCAGACCATCAAGCAGTTGGAGGACGAGGGCTACCGCGTCATCCTGTCGCGGGTCGGCAGCGGCTCGATCAGCGACTGCAACGTCAAGGCGGTCCGGCCCGGCCGCGACATCACCGAGCTCAAGGCCGCGCCGCGGGGTAACACCGAGGAGCGTGTCCGGTACACCACGGTGTACGTCGACCTGGCCTGCGGGGGTAAATAGCCGATTCCTGCAGCGGTGGACCGCCTCACCGCCGCACGTTAGGGTGACGGCGTGCTGAGCAGAGTGCTGATTGGCCTGGTGGGTGCCGCCGCAGCGGTGATGAGCGGGCCCGGGATTGCGCAAGCGGATCCGCCGCCGCCGCCGGTCGTTCCCAACGTGAACGCCTACGCGCCGGTCAAGACCTCTGAATATGCCGTGATGGACAACAACTGGTACGCGTTCAGCGCGCCGGAAGGCCTCACGTGTGTGCTGCAGCGCAGCGGCAGTTACGGGTGCAGCGGGCCGATTCCGGCCGCACCCAACGGCGCCAACCTGGTCAGCGGCGGGCCCGGGGTGCCCGGGTTCGCCAGTTCGCCGGCCCCGGTGTTCGCCGTCGTCGGCGAGGCCAAGCCGTTGCCGGCCAACTCGCGGATCAGTTATCAGACGATCAGCTGTGGTACCGACGGGGTGACGACGTCGTGCATCGACGGACGCAACCAGTCGGGCTTCGTGATCAGCCCGTCGGGCAGCTTCGTCATCGGCGAGCAGGAATCGGACTTCAAGCCCACCTTCACGATCGGCTGAGGTTCAGAACCCCGACCCGTGCACCTCGTGCCCGGGTTTCTCGATCATCAACCCCTGATAGGCGTCCTCGACGGAGTGGCCGTGGTTGATGACGCGGTCCACCTCACGGGCGATCGGCATGTTGAGCCCGTAGTTGTCGGCGAACTCCATGATGACGCTGGCCGCCTTGACCCCCTCGGCCACCTGGTTCATCGAGGCGATGATCTCCTCGACCTTCTTTCCGGAGCCGAGTTGTTCGCCGACGTGCCGGTTGCGGCTGCGTTGGCTGGTACAGGTGACGATGAGATCGCCCATACCGGCCAGGCCCGCGAAGGTGTCGCGTTGCCCACCCATGGCCTCGCCGAGTTTGGCCATCTCGCGCACCGCGCGCGCCATCACCATCGCGCGGGTGTTCTCGCCGATGCCCAGTGAGTAGCCCATGCCCACCGCGATGGCGTAGACGTTCTTGAGCGCTCCGGCCATCTCCACACCGATCACGTCATCGGTGGTGTAGGTCCGAAACCGCTTGGTGCGGAACAACTCTGCGAGTTTGGCCGCGAGATGTTGGTCGGGCATGGCCAGTACCGCGGCAGCGGCGTAACCCTCGGCGACTTCGCGCGCGATGTTCGGCCCGGCCAGGATGCCGGCGGGGTGGCCGGGCAGCACCTCGTCGACGATCTCGCTCATCCGTTTGTTGGTGCCCTGTTCCAGGCCTTTCACCAGCGAGACCACCGGCACCCAGGGGCGCAGTTCGCGAGCCAGCTCGGTGAGCACGCCGCGGAACCCGTGCGACGGCACCCCCATCACGATCACGTCGGCGCAGTGCGCCGCCTCACTGAAATCGACGGTGGCCTTGAGGCTTTCGGGTAATGCGACTTCGTCACCGAGATAGCGTGAATTGCGGTGGTTGTCGTTGATGTCCTTGGCGGTCTCCTCCGAGCGCACCCACTGCAGGGTCGGTCCGCGCCGGGCACAGATGGAGGCCACGGTGGTGCCCCACGATCCTCCGCCGAGGACGACGACGTTGGGTTCTCGTTGCGCTGGTGCCATGGCGATCAGCGTATTGCCGAGTGGCGCTGGGGGAGCCCAAGTTGCCGAACTGGGTCACCCGGTGGCGCGGCGACGCCGGCTCAGCGCGCCGATGAATGCGGCGGCCAGGCATGCCGTGGCGACCGCGCCGGCGAACCACGGGAAGACGGTGTCCAGGTCCCAGCGGGTGGCGGCCCAGCCGGCCAGCAGCGTCGGGACGGCCATCGCGGTGTAGGCCAGGAGGTAGAACGCGGACATGGTCTCACCGCGCTGGGCGGCCGGGACCACGTGGGACAGGTGCCGTAGCGATCCGCCGAACCCGAGCCCGAACGTCGCGCCCAGCAGCGCGGCCGCGGCGAACACCAGGGGCCACGAGTGGGTGAGCAGCACCGGGACGGTCAAGGCCAACGTGACCGCCATGCCGACGTCGCCGACGATCGCCGAGCGGTGCGCCGGGATGCGGGTGGCGGCCAACTGGGCCATCGCCGCGGCGAAGGCGGTGACGGCCACGACGCCGCCACCGAACACCAGGTTCTCGATGTGGGTCTGGCGGGCGGCCAGTGACGGATACAGCGACAGCAGCACGCCGAGCACCGACCAGGAGGCCATCGCGCCGAGTGCGGCGAACCAGAAGTCAGCCCGGATTTCTTTGGCCACTGCGGGTTTCGAGATCCGGATGGGTCCGGTGGAGCGGACGGTGTGGGTTTCGCGCAGGGCCAGGACGCCGACGCCGACGAGCACGCAGATCACCGCGACCACGGCGTAGGGGGTGCGCAAGGGATGTGGGGCGTACTGCGCGAGGACGGCGGATCCGATGATCGCCACGGTCATGCCGATGTTGAACGCCACGCCGCTGAGTTGACCGGAGCGCACGCCCCGGTGCGGGCGAAGGTCGAGCAGGGCGGCGGCGGTCACGACCACGATCGAGCCGATGGCGGCGCCGTGGATGACGCGGGCGAGCAGGAGCAGCGCCATGTTGTCGGCGACCAGGAACACGCCGAGGCCGACGAGCATCGCGACGAGCGCGCCCACCAACACCGGTTTGCGGCCGATCACATCGGAGATGCGGCCGGAGACCAGCACGGCGGCCAGGGCGGCCAGGGCGTACGCCGCGAACACGACAGTGGTGGCCAGCGGGGTGAGATGCCAGGCCGTCTCGTAGATCCCGTACAGCGGCGCGGGCAGGCCCGAGACGCCCAGGGCCACACCGCTGAAGACGAGCAGGAGGGGATAGGCCCAGCGCTGGCCGTCGGTGTCGAGTGGATGTTCTGCCGAAACCGACGTCATCTGCTCACCCCGTCCGGTAGTTTGATGTTCATCGAACCTGGTCGAGCCTACGTCAGGTTTGATGACCATCAAACTTATTTTGGGGTGGCGGGCACATGGCACAGGCGCCGACGATCGAGACCCTCGCAGTCGCGCCGATCCACCAGGTCCTGAGTGCGTTGCAGGATCCGGTCCGGTTGGAAATGGTGCGGCGGCTGCACAACGCGGGTGAGCCGGTCAAGTGCGCGGCGCTCTACGACGGCATCAACAAGTCGACCGCCACCCACCACTTCAACATCCTGCGTGATGCCGGCCTGATCGTGCGGACACCCGGCGACGGGCACACCCATCAACGGTTGCGCGTCGACGATGTCGAGGCGGCGATGCCGGGCCTGTTGGCCGCAGTCGTGGCCCAGGCCAACCGGGAGGCCGAGTCCAGCGGCTGACATCCGGCCGGCGAACTTTTGACCAGTTTTTCGACGGTTTCATCACCATCGGCAAAGTTAATACGCATACCGGCCACGGATTCCGTTGTGCGGGCATCCCGCCGGCGACCCGATGCCGTCGATCGAGCTCGCCGGTTGGGCCGCCGTGGACATCGACGAGGCGTACGTCGCCCTGAATCCACTGTGTTTACAGGTGATCCGAGAAATGAAACGTCGCCACCCAAATATCGCGCCCCGGCGGTCTCGAGCCGGCCGCGGCGGTTCGTTTGCCGGAAGATGCTGAGCCGGGCTCACTAAGTAAATGAGAATTCGGCAAAACGTTGACGCGCGTCGAGTCCCGAGGCTACGGTGCGAACCACTGCTGAGTTATCCGGCCGAAGGCGGCCGTACCTCGGGCCTGGGGAGGGTTCATTGTTGCTGGTGCTTCTGCTTAACGAGAGAGGATGACGGCGCCGCCCGAGAGCGTCTCCGATGGGGTCGAACCGGACCGGGGAGTCGACGCCATCGAGAAATGGGCCACCGGCTATGCCAGGCGCCATCCGCTCGCATCGCTCACCACGGTCGGGGATCAGTTCGTTCTGGGGGTCCGCACCCTTCAGACCTTGTTCGTCGACCTGGTGACGGGCCGGTTCCAGTGGCAGGAGTTCATCCGTCAGGGCGCGTTCATGGCGGGGACGGCCGTGGTTCCCACCGTGCTGGTGGCCTTGCCGATCGGTGTCACCCTCTCGATTCAGTTCGCGCTGTTGGCCGGGCAGGTGGGCGCCACGTCACTGGCCGGCGCCGCCAGCGGGTTGGCGGTCATCCGGCAGGCCGCCTCGCTGACCGCCGCCGTGCTCATGGCGGCCGCGGTCGGCTCGGCCATCACCGCCGATCTGGGGTCGCGCACCATGCGTGAGGAGACCGATGCCATGGAAGTCATGGGTGTCTCGGTGATCCAGCGGTTGGTGGTGCCGCGTTTTGCCGCGGCCATCATGATCGGCGTCGCGCTCACCGGGGTGGTGTGCTTCGTCGGCTTCCTGGCCAGCTTCCTGTTCAACGTGTACTTCCAGAACGGGGCTCCCGGCAGCTTCGTGGCAACCTTCGCCTCGTTCGCCACCACCGGCGACATGATCGTGGCTCTGGTCAAGGCGGTGATCTTCGGCGCCATCGTGGCGGTCGTCTCGTGTCAGAAGGGGCTGTCCACCAAGGGCGGGCCGACCGGGGTGGCGAACTCGGTGAACGCCGCGGTGGTGGAATCGATCCTGCTGCTGATGGTGGTCAACGTCGCGATCAGCCAGCTCTACATCATGTTGTTCCCGCGGGTCGGGCTGTGACATGACCGCTTCCACCTTCACCCCGCCGCTGATCGCACCGTTGGTGCGGCTCTACCGACGCTCGTCGACGCCGGTGATCCGGCTGGGCCACATGATGGTGTTCTTCGTGCGCGCGGTGACGGCTGTGCCGATTGCATTGCGTCACTACCGCGGTGAATTCGTCCGGCTGCTGTCCGACATCGCCTGGGGCAACGGCTCTCTCGTCGTCGGCGGCGGAACCGCGGGCGTGGCGGTGGTGCTCGGCATCACCGTGGGCGCCCTCGTCGGTATCGAGGGCTACAACTTCCTGGACCTGCTCGGGCTCGGCCCGGCCACCGGCATCATCTCCTCGTTGGTGAACACGCGCGAGCTGGCGCCGATCGCCGCGTCCCTGGCCTTCGCGACGCAGGCCGGTTGCCGCTTCACCGCCCAGCTTGGCTCGATGCGCATCGCCGAGGAGATCGACGCGCTCGATTCCATTGCCATCCGCCCGATTCCGTACCTGGTGACGACGCGGCTGATGGCCTCGGTGGTGGCGGTGATCCCGCTCTACGTGCTCTGCCTGGCGGTGAGCTACCTGACCACCCAGGTGGTGGTGTACCTGATCAGCGGTGGGTCCACCGGTTCCTATCTGCACTACTTCACCCTGATGCTGTCCGGCCAGGACATCCTCTATTCGCTGTTGAAGACGGTCATCTTCGTGTGGATCGCCTCCACCGTGCAGTGCTACTACGGCTTTTATGCCTCGGGCGGCCCGGTGGGTGTCGGCGTGGCCGCCGGTCACGCCATGCGCGCCAGCATCACCGTGGTGATCATCGTCAACATGCTGCTCACCATGGCGCTGTGGACGGTCGATTCTGGAGCGAGGTTCGGCGGCTAGATGGGTAACTCACTGGAAACCGACGGCCGCGGGCCGACCGACCGACAACTGTTGGTCTGCGGCGTCGCCGTTCTCGCGGTCGCCGCGCTGGTGTCGACGGTCCTGTTGGTGAAGGCGACCGGGCGGCTCGACGCCCGCGTACCCGTGGTGGCCGCCCTGGTCAACGTCGGCGACGGCCTGCCGCAGCGATCCGACGTCAAGTACCACGGCGTGCTCGTCGGGATGGTCGACGACGTCGTGCCGGCCGCCAACGGCAACCCCAACTACGTCCACATCAACCTCAAACCCGAATACGCGTCGTCGATTCCGAACACGGTGACCGCGCGCGTGGTGCCCAGCAATGTGTTCGCGGTGTCGTCGGTGCAGCTGGTGGATGGCGCCGGCGAGCCGGCAAATGGTTCGAGCGTCGGCGCACCGATCGAGGCCGGCGCACAGATCCCCGAGGACACCGAACTGCCGACGGTGTTGTTCCAGACCACGATCAGCAAGCTGCGCGACATCCTGGCCGCGACCGGCCGGGGACGTGAGGACAAGACGGTGGGCATCCTGGCCGCAGTCAACGCCGCCACCGAGAACCGCCGCACCGAGCTGCTCAACAGCGGTGCCCAATTGAACCGTCTCCTCGACCAACTCGATGCGATCGTGGCCACCGAACCCGGCCCGACGACCGTCTCGGCGCTCATCGACGCCACCCGGGGCCTGCAGCAGACCGCGCCGGATCTGGTCGACGCGCTGCACAAGGCCGTACAGCCCATGCAGACCCTCGTCGAGCAACGCTCACAACTGACCACCCTGATCAACGGCGGCATCAACACCATGAACACCAGCCACACGTCGTTGGCCAACCACTCCGATCAGCTCGTCCGGATCACCACCGAAATGACGCCGGTGATCGGGGAATTGGCGCTGTCCTCGCACAACTGGGTCCCGGCCTTCGTCAAGCTCAACCAACTGTCCACCAAGTTCTTCGACAACGTGTGGATGCCCGATCACGACTTCGGCAACATGCGGGTGAATCTGTCGTTCACCCCCAGCTACACCTACACCCGGGCCGATTGTCCGCAGTACGGCGCGCTCAAAGGGCCGAGCTGTTACACCGCGCCGTTGGTGCCGACGCGTCCGGCCCTGCCGGATGTGCTGTTGCCGCAGAACTATCAGCCACCCGCCGATCTGGCTCCGCCGCCGGGCACGGTGGTGGGGCCGAACGGCAACCTCATGGCGGTCGGGCCGCCCCTGGTGAACCCGAATCCCAATCTGGCCGACCCGAATCCGCCGCTGCCGTCGTGGATGCCGCCGTCCCCGCCGGTCCCCGGCACGGCCAATCCGGCGCTGGCGCCGACGCCGCCCCCGCCGGTGAACCAGTCACCGCTGGCCCCGGTGGCACCCCGGCCGCCCAATTCCCCGCCCGCCGCGTCGATCCCCGGGTCGTCCCCGGCGCCGCCGGGTGGCCCGCCGGCGCCCGAGGGCCCGCTGCTGCCCGCCGAGGCGGCGCCGGCCTCCTTCGGCGGCAGTGCTGCACCCGCCGCCTTCGGCGGCAATGTGGGCCCGGTGGGCAGCACCCAGGAACGCGCCGCGCTGAGCCTCGCGACCGGCCAACCGGCCACCGCGGCCACCCAGCTGCTGCTGGGTCCGGTGGCGCGGGGTACCACCGTGACGGTATCCGATGGTCAAGCGGCACAACCAGTTTCGTCCGGGGGGCCTCGATGAAATATCGCGGAGCAATGATCGGCCTGTCCCTGTTCATGGTGGTGGCGCTGACGCTGACGTGGCTGGTGTATGTCACGTTGCGGCGCGACGTGGCCGGAAAGACCACGCCGTACGCGGCGATGTTCAGCGACGTGTTCGGCCTGCGTGAGGGCGACGACGTCCGGATGGCCGGGGTGCGCGTCGGCCGCGTCGAGAAGATCGAGCTGGACGGCGCGCAGGCCAAGGTGTCGTTCGTGGTGCAGAACGATCAGCAGCTGTTGGGCACCACGGTCGCCTCGGTGACGTACCAGAACATCGTGGGCCAGCGCTATCTCGGGCTGTCGCTGGGCAAGATCGGTGATCCCGGGGTACTGCCGGCCGGCTCGGTCATCCCCGTCGAACGCACCGATCCGTCGTTCGACGTGGGCACCCTGCTCAACGGATACGAGCCGCTGTTCAGCGTGCTCAACCCGCGCGACGCCGACAACCTCACGCAGGGGGTGATCGCGTCGCTGCAGGGTGACCAGGCCTCGATCGCCGCGCTCGTCGATCAGACCGCGCAATTGACCGACTCGTTCGCCGGCCGGGACGAGGAGCTCGGCCAGGTGATCAGCGACCTCAACACGGTGGCCCAGAACCTGGCCAGGCACAACGACAGCCTCGATCAGGTCATCACCGAAACCCGGGGAATGGTCAGCACTTTCGACGCCCGACGGCCCGAGATGGTGGAGTCGATGGGCTCCATCTCACGGGTGGTCCGCCAACTGTCCACCATCACCGACGAGGTCTACCCCTCGCTGAACCAACTCGTCACCCGCGAACCCGGTTTCGTCCAGCACATGGTGGGCATCGAACCGCAGTTGGCGTTCACCGGAGCCAATCTGCCGTTGCTGCTCAAGGGATTCGCCCGGATCACCAACGAGGGCTCCTACGCGAACTCCTACGCGTGCGATCTGAACGCGACGGGATTCTTCCCCGGCCTCAACGACGTCACGCCGATCATCGTCGACGCCGCCACCCCCGGGAACAAGGCGACTTACAGCCCGAGATGCAGGAACATGGCCAATGGCTGAGCAAAAGAAGAAGCGGCGCAAGCCGCTGGAGGGTTACAACCGGACCTGGCTGGGGATCATCGCGATCGCGGTGGTCAGCGTGCTGATCGGGGCGATGCTCATCGTCAAGGTGGCCGATATCGGCTACCGCAAGTACACCGCGCAGTTCCTGCAGGCCGCCGCACTCAAACCGGGCAACCCGATCACCGTGGCCGGGATCCCGGTGGGCGAGGTGGTCAGCATGAAGCTGGCCGGCGACCACGTCGAGGCCAAACTCAAAGTGCGCAACGACGTTCCGCTGGGCAAGGAGTCGCGGGCGGTTATCAAGATCACCACGATCCTGGGTTCGCGCTACCTGTCGCTGGAGCCGGCCGGTGAGGGAGCCGTGCCCGGCGACAACTTCGACCTGGCCCACACCGAGGTGCCCTACGACCTGCAAGAGGCGTTGGCCGACGTCACCACCACCTACGAGCAGGTGGATTCCGACAAGTTCGCCCAGTCGCTGGGCATCCTGGGCCACCAGCTCAACGGGCTGCCCGAGATCGTGCCGCGGGCCCTGCAGAACACCCACACTCTGGCCCAGATCATCGCCAACCGGCGCGACCAACTGGGCACGCTGTTGCAGACCACCGAGGTGGTCAGCAATACCCTGCGCCGCCAGCAGTCGACGATCGGCAGCCTGGTCAACCAGGGCAATGATCTGGTGGGCGAATTCGTCATGCGGCGGGCCTCATTCCAGGCGATGCTGGCCTCGCTGACCAATCTCGTGGAGACCCTCAGTGGCATCGTCATCGACGACCGCCCCGAACTCGAGGCGTTGCTGACCAACATCCGCGAGCTGTCGGACATGCTGGGCCAGCACGACGACCTGCTTCGCAGCGTGCTGCAATCCGCCCCGGTGGCCCTGCGCGGGCTCGCCAACGCCACCGGCACCGGCAACGCGGCCGACCTCAACGTCGCCAACGGTCTGCTGATCGACTCGTGGATGTGCGCGATCAGTGGTCGGGCCAAGCAGTTCAACATGATCCAGTACCTGAAGGACTGCAAATGAGTCGCCGCAACAGGCTCCTGGCTTTGGTGTCGGTCGCTGCGCTGGCCGCCGTCGCGGTCCTCGGGGTCGGCTGGTGGTTCCTGAAGGACATGACCAACACCATCACCGTGACCGCTCAATTCGACAGCGCAGCAGGGCTTTACGAGGGCAACACGGTGGCGGTGCTGGGCATGCAGGTCGGCAAGGTCACCAAGATCACGCCCAAGGGCGGGTATGTGGAGGTCGAGTTCACCGTCGACAAGGACGTCCAGGTGCCCCAGGACGTGCAGGCGGTCACGGTGTCCAACTCGATCCTGACCGACCGGCAGATCGAGCTCACCCCGCCCTACCGCGGTGGGCCGACGCTGCAGAACCACGACACCATCGGGCTCAACCGCACCAAGACCCCGGTCGAATTCGCCCGGGTGCTCGACGTATTGGACAAACTGTCGGCGTCGCTGCGCGGTGACGGCAAGGGCAACGGGCCGATCGCCGAGGTCGTCAACGCCAGCGCCGCGATCGCCGACGGCAACGGCCAGGCGATGAAGGATGCCCTCGGCGAACTGTCCGAGGCGCTGCGGCTGAGCGCCGACAAGGGTGCCGTGACCCGCGATCAGCTGACCACGATCGTGCGCAACCTCAGTTCGCTGTTCCAGGCGGCCGCCAACAATGACGCCACCCTGCGTGAATTCGGTTCCGCGGTGCGCCAACTCAGCCAGATCCTGGCCGACGAGAATTTCGGCACCGGCACCACCGGCAAGAAGCTCAATCAGGTGATCACCCAGGCCGGTGAGGTGCTCGAAGCCCACCGTGAGGAGATCAAACAGATCGTCCTCAACGGCAATACCGCCACCGGCACCTTCGTCGCCCACAACCGTGATCTGGCCGAGCTTCTCGACCTCGCCCCGATGACGCTGGACAACCTTTACAACATCGTCGATCAGCGCAACGGCGCGGCTCGGGTGCATGTGCTGGTCGACAAGGTGTTGTTCGATTCCCAGACCGTCAAGGAGATGTGCAACATGATGGGGCTGCGGCAATTGGGGTGCAGCACCGGGACAGTGCAGGATTTCGGCCCGGATTTCGGGCTGTCCTACATGCTCGACGGCCTGGCGGCGATGGGGCAGCGATGAGAAAACCGATACGCACAGTCGTCCTTCCGGTGGTGCTCACCGCGACCTTGACGTTGTCGGGGTGCGCCAGCGAGGGCCTGGCCAGCCTGCCGTTGCCCGCGCCCGGCGTCGGTTCGGGCGGCTACCGGCTGACCGCGATCTTCTCCAACGCACTGAACCTGCCGGCCAACGCCAAGGTGAAGTTGGCCGGTGCCGATGTGGGCGAGGTCGATTCGATGGTGGCGCGCAACTACACCGCGGTGACCACGCTGCGCATCATGGACGGCGTCCGGCTCCCGCAGGGCACCACCGCCGAATTGCGTTCGGCCACACCGCTGGGGGACGTCTTCGTCTCGGTCCGCCCGCCCAGCCCGGTCGATCCGAATGCTCCGCTGCTGCGTGACGGTGACGTCATCGATCTGGATTCGACCCGCGCCGCCGCGACCGTCGAGTCGCTGCTGAGTTCGGCGGCGATCCTGGTCAACGGCGGTGCGGTACGCAACTTCACCAACATCATCAACGGCTTGGGCAAGGCCACCGGCGACCAGGGCCAGGCGTTCGGCACCCTGATCTCCAAGACCAATCACACCCTCGGCCTGCTCAACGCCCGCTCCGAGCAACTCGACACCGCCATGTCGGAGACCTCGAAACTGCTCGGCCAGATCGACGAGAAGAACCAGGCCGTCAGCGAACTGATGGATCAGGCTGCGCCGGCCACCCAGGTTCTGGCCGAACACACCACCCAGATCGCCGATTTGATCGCACAGGTCGGCGACACGTCCGAAGAGCTGCGCAAGTTCCCGTCGATCGCCGGCACCGACACCAGCGGCCGCAGTGTGATCGCCGATGCCAACACGGTCGCCGGGGCGTGGAACGACGTGGCCCTGACGCCCGACGCCACGCTGTACGCGCTCAACCGGCTGATGCCGCCGATCGTCAAGAGCATGCCGAGCAATGCCTGGTCGACGAGGGCGAGCATCGACCGGTTGGTGCTCGGTTCGATTCCCGACATCGGGTTCGCCGGTGACGCCGGTCTGCACGGGCCCAAGCGCTACAACTGGCATCAGCTGGTCGGCTCACTGCAGTACACGCTGCTGCGGCTGCAGGAGCGGGTGGTCGGACGGGGACCGTCCGTGCCGCAGATGCCGGTGATTCCCAGTCCCACCGAACCGGGTGAGATCGTGACCGCGCCGCCACCCGGCGCGGCCCCACCGGCGGAGGCACCACCCGCCGATGCTCCCGTCGCACCGGCCGCTGAGGCACCGCGATGATCGACTCGCTGGCAGATCTCGTCGTCAGGATGGTCCGGTTCGGTTACCGGCGTAAGGCCTGGCTGTCCGCCGGGGCCCTGGTGATGACCCTGGTGGTGGCCACTGCCTATCTGATGATCGGCGCGTTACGGGTCAAGCCGTTCGACTCCACCTATCGGCTCACGGTCCAGTTGCCGGAGTCGGCAGGGTTGTTGCCGAACCAGGATGTGACGTTGCGTGGCGTGCGGGTGGGCCGGGTCGAACGCCTCGACATCACCCCGTCGGGGGTCAACGCCGTGGTGAACGTGGACTCGGCAGTTCAGATCCCGAAGTCCAGCGATGTCCGGGTATCGGGACTGTCCCCGGCCGGTGAGCAGTACATCGACTTCGTCGGGCATTCGGACCAGGGCCCGTTCCTCAGCGACGGCAATGTGATCACCGAAGCCTCGGTTCCGGTCAGCCTGGCCCAGCTGCTGGCTGATGCCGACGGTGCCCTGGCCCAGGTCGACGTCGACAAGCTGGAACTGATCCGGCGGGAACTGAGCATGAGCAGCGCCGGTCCGCGCAAGCTGTCCGACATCATCGACGGCGGCACGTTTCTGCTGTCGACGCTGGATTCGGTGCTTCCCGAGACGACGAGCATCCTGCGTAACAGCCGCGTGGTGTTCAGCCTGGCGGCGGACAAGAACGCCGGCATCGCAGTGGCCTCGGACAACCTGAGCTCCACCTTCGACGGGATCAACCGGATGCGGGACGGCTTCCGCCGGCTCACCAACGAGACCCCGGGCGCGCTGACCTCGGTCGACAACCTGTTCGTCGACAACTCCGACACGATGGTGCAGCTGCTGGGAAGCCTGGCCAGCACGTCGCAACTCCTGTATCTGCGGGTGCCGGCGCTGCATGCGCTGTTCCCGGACTACCGCACCTCGGCCCTCGACGCGATCGGCAGCGTCATGCACGACAACGGGCTGTGGGCCACCGGCGAGATCTATCCGCGTTACTCGTGTGACTACGGGACACCACGTCGGCCACCGTCGGCGGCCGACTACCCGGAGCCGTATATGTACACGTACTGCCGCGACGAGCATCCCGGTGTGCTGGTCCGCGGCGCCAAGAATGCGCCGCGTCCGGCCGGCGACGACACCGCGGGTCCGCCCCCGGGCGCTGACCTGGGGCGTACCACCGATCCGACGCCCAAGGGGCGATACACCATCCCGACGCCGTACGGCGGTCCGACGTTGCCGATCGAGCCGCCCCGGTGATCCACCCGATGCACCCAAGGAGATGACGGTGACCCTCACGACTGACAAGCCGACCGGCGACGGGCAAGCTGGCACCGTGGACGACGCGATCGGTATCGAGGAAACCGCCGAGGAAATGACCGAGCCGGATTCCGAGGCGAAGGACGAGACCAACGACGACGCGAAGGCCGACGACGATAAGGCCGACGATGCGGCCGGGGACGACGCGGCCAAGCCCTCCGACGCGGCCAAGCCGCGGGGTTGGGGTCGTCGCGTGCTCATCGGCGCCGGGGTCGTGGTGTTCGTCGCCGCGTTGGCTCTGTCGGGATTCCTGGGCTGGCAGCTGTGGCAGACGAAGCAGGTGGCGCAGGCCAGTCGGCAGGCGCAGGACGCGGCGGTCGCCTATGCCCAGATCTTGACGAGCATCGACTCCAACAAGGTCGACGAGAACTTTAACCAGGTGCTGGCCGGCGCCACCGGTGAGTTCAAGGACATGTACTCGCAGTCGAGCATGCAGTTGCGCCAGTTGCTCATCGACAACAAGGCCACCGCGCACGGTGTGGTGGTCGAGTCGGCAGTGCAGTCGGCGAGCAAGGACAAGGTCGTGGTGTTGCTGTTCGTCGACCAGTCGGTGTCCAACACCCAGGTGCCCGACCCGCGGATCGACCGCAGCCGCATCAAGATGACGATGGAAAAAGTCGACGGGCAGTGGCGCACAAGCAAAGTGGAACTCGCCTGAGCCGGCCCATGATGCGCATCGGCAAGCTGATCGGCGCGGCAGCCGTGGTGGCCGGCACCATGGTGGCCATCACGACCGCTCCCGACGCCGCGGCGTCGGCGGCCACGTTCTGCGACGAACTGGGCGGACAGTGGGATGGGCAGTTCTGCAACACGTCCGTGGTCTCGGACCGAAAAGCGGTCCGGGACATCAAGATGGCGTTACCGGGCGACCTGGTGGACAACCCCGTCATCCGGCAGTACCTGACCAACCTGATGAATAACTGGCGCACCGCGGCGATGAAGATGGCCGCCGACAGCTCTGGTGAGCAGCACTTCGAGGTCTTTCACCACGGCGGCGCGATGACGGCGGTCTTCCACGAGATGTACTCCGGCACGGTCGGTACCGACGCGCTGGCGCACCCGAACGCCCCGATCTTCAGTGACGCCTACCGCACGTTCACCTTCGTCGACGGGCGGCAGGTGCAGCTCGCCGACTTGTTCAAACCGGGTGTCGACCACCGGGTCGAGATTCCGCGCCTGGGGGAGCCGTTCATCGTCGCCGCGCTCGATGCCGCGCCGCCGCCGCACCAGCCCGGCACATACCCGTTCACCCCGGACCGCTGGACCCCGGACAAGGTGTACTCCGGCGGCTACAAGGCCTGGGCGCTGACGCCGGACGAATTGATCCTCTACATGCCGGATTACCCGGTCGGACATGACAGTCCAATTGACTTCACGCCGGGCCGGATGCAGTGGGCGATGGACGGCGGCACCGTGCAGGCACACATCCCACTCTCAGCACTCGCCCCGGTGCTGCAACCGCAGTTCGGCGGCGTCTGACCCTTCTAACGAAGCGTCCCAGCCTGGCGCGCACTATGGGTGTCGATCCCTATGACGAATGTGTCGGTTGTCGGCGAAATCACTGCAGCTCTTCGACAACAGCGTGCACATTCGTCGCAGCATTCCGAAAGGCACATGGGTGCCCCCGGGCGGTCCGTCGGCCATTCGATTCTTCGCGAGGCTAAAGGGTTACTCGGCCACCGTTTGTTGTCACCATGAGCCGCGACAATCACCGCGACTCTTTGGGAGACAACGGCCATGCGCCTATTCAGTTCGGTACTCGCGATGCTCAGCGCACTCGTGATGGTGCTGACCGGGTGTGGCTCCTCCGGTGGGGCGGCGCACACCGAAGACGGCAAGACGGTGCTGCGGTATCAGGGGTGGACCGGCGAGGTCGAGTTCCACGAACTCGCCGAGGAACTCGGCTATTACAAGAACGTCAAGCTGGAGTGGGTGGGTAACACCACCAGTGGGCCGCAGGACATCCAGTCGGTGGCCACCGGCGACATCGATTTCGGTTCGGCGTTCAACGGTGCCGTGGTCAAACTCAACGCCGCCGGTGCCCCGATCACCTCGGTGCTCAGCTCCTACGGCGCCGACGAGGACGAGTACACCGGCTATTACGTGTTGGAGAACAGCCCGATTCGCTCGGCCCGCGACCTGATCGGCAAGAAGGTCGGGATGAACACCCTCGGCGCCCACCACGAATTCCTCACCCGGGAATGGTTGGCCAAAGAGGGCTTGACCAACGACGAGATCAAGACCGTCACCCTCACGGTGGTGCCACCCGTCAACACCGAGCAGGCCCTGCGCGACGGGCAGATCGATGTCGCGGCGCTCAACGAGATCTACCGGGAGTCCGCGCTGCAACGCGGTGGGATCCGGCCGCTGTTCACCGACAAGGCGCTGTTCGGTGCGTTCAGCTACGGCACCTATGTGGTGCGCGACGATTTCCTGGCCAAGAACCGCGATGCCGTGGCCGATTTCGTCCAGGGCACAGCGCGCGCGGTCCGCTGGGCACAGGTGACCCCGCGGGACGAGGTGGTGGCGAAGTTCCGCGAGATCATCAACAAGCGCCACCGCAATGAGGACACCAAGGCCGTCGAATACTGGCGTAGCTCAGGGATTCCGGTGCCCGGCGCGGTGATTGCCGACCGTGAACTGCAGACCTGGATCGACTGGCTGGTGCGCAACGGGGAACTCGAACCGGGCACGTTGACGGCAAAAGACCTCTACACCAACGAATTCAATCCGTACGCCAACGGGACTTATCCCGACGGCAGCGGGCCCGACGGTCAGGCATTGGCACACCGATGAGTACACAACCCAAACTGCAACTACGCCACGTCACCAAGCGCTTCGCAATCCGCGGCGAGAAGACCAGCTTCACCGCGATCGACGACATCAGTATCGACCTGGCCGCCGGTGAGTTCCTGGTCCTGGTCGGGCCCAGTGGCTGCGGTAAGTCGACACTGCTGGACCTGCTCGGCGGGCTGACGCAACCGACGTCGGGGGAGATCCTGCTCGACGGCAAGCCCGTCCGCGGTCCTGGCCTGGACCGCGGCATCGTGTTCCAGCAGTATGCCCTGCTGCCGTGGCGCACCGCCCGCAAGAACGTCGAATTCGGCCTGGAGGCAAAGGGGTTGCCGACCGCGGAGCGTCGCCGACGCGCTGACGAGTATCTCGAGCTGGTCGGGCTGAAGGGCTTCGCCGATCGTTACCCGCACGAGCTGTCGGGCGGGATGAAGCAGCGCGTCGCGATCGCGCGCAGTCTGGCCTTCGACCCCGAGGTGCTGCTGATGGACGAGCCGTTCGCCGCGCTGGA
>NZ_LZJD01000138.1:0-5108 GCF_001666875.1 Mycobacterium sp. E802 | reverse complement strand
CGTGACGACACGGTCGCGGTGATCGGCTGCGGCGGTGTCGGCGACGCCGCGATCGCCGGGGCCGCCCTGGTCGGCGCCAAGAAGATCATCGCCGTAGATTTGGATGAGCGGAAGTTGGCGCAGGCGTACGAGTTTGGAGCCACCGATACAGTCAACGCCGCCGATGCAGATGTCGTGAAGTCGATCCAGGACCTCACCGACGGATTCGGCGCCGATGTGGTGATCGACGCGGTGGGCCGCCCGGCGACGTATGAACAGGCGTTTTACGCCCGCGACCTCGCCGGCACCGTGGTCCTGGTGGGCGTCCCGACTCCGGACATGAAACTTGAGATGCCACTGGTCGACTTCTTCTCTCACGGTGGTTCTTTGAAGTCCTCCTGGTACGGCGACTGCCTGCCCGAACGTGACTTCCCCACCCTGATAAGCCTTTACCTGCAGGGCCGGCTGCCGCTGGAGAAGTTCGTCTCCGAACGCATCGGCCTGGGCGATATCGAGTCGGCATTCCACCGCATGCATTCCGGCGAAGTGCTGCGCTCCGTGGTGGTGCTGAAGTGACCGAAACCTCCCAGATCCAACGAGTCGTCACCAGTGGGACATTCGAGCTCGACGGCGGCTCCTGGGACGTCGAGAACAACATCTGGCTCGTCGGCGACGACAGTGATGTCATCGTGTTCGACGCCGCACACACCGCCGCGCCGATCATCGACGCCGTCGGCGGCCGCAACGTCGTTGCGGTGGTCTGCACCCACGGACACAACGACCACATCACCGTGGCGCCCGAGCTCGGCAAGGAGCTGGACGCCCCGGTGCTGTTGCACCCGGCCGATGCCATGTTGTGGCGGATGACTCATCCGAATGGCCGTTACTGGCCGGTCAGAGATGGTGACACAATCGTCGCCGGCGGTATCGATGTGCACGCCATCCACACCCCTGGACACTCGCCCGGATCAGTGTGCTGGTCCATTCCGCAACTGAACGCGGTGATTTCCGGCGACACGCTGTTCCAGGGCGGCCCCGGCGCCACCGGACGGTCTTACTCCGACTTCCCCACCATCCTGAGATCAATCTCCAAACGCCTCGGTCTGCTCCCCGCCGAAACGGTGGTCTACACCGGGCACGGAGACACCACGACCATCGGTGACGAGATCGTGCATTACGACGAATGGGTGACTCGCGGCCACTGACGACACGCCGCGAGCAACGAACCAGAAAGCGTGGGCCCGATATCGAATCGGGCCCACGCTTTCTGGCCTTATTCCTTCTACCAGTTCAGCTTTCGGCCTCAGCCCGACCGAGCGCCTTGAAGATCTCAGGGCGGGTTGAGCGGAAGTAGAGCGCCAGAGCGCATCCCACCACCAGCGAGGCCGCAAGCACAACCAGCAATCCCAGGTTCTGACCGGGTGCGCCGCCGACGACCAGATCGAAATGCAGTACGGCGATAACCACAGTGGTTCCCAGCGCCAGTATGGCGACGCAGGGCGCGATGAAGCACTTGAACCTGTTGGCGCCGACCGGAACACCCTTTCGGGCGAACCACACGATCACCGCGATGCTGACCAACACCATGAGAATCAAGACACCGACCGTCCCGAGGCCGAACAGTTGGGCATCGAGGCCCTCGCCTTTCAGGTTGGTCAGGCCGACGATCGAGGTCAGTAGCAGAGTGATGATGGCTACTGCCACCGCAGCGCGGGCAGGCGAACCGTGGCGAGGATGAACCTGTCCAAGTCCCGTCGGAAGCGCCTTGTCCGCAGCGAGATTGAAGATGTAGCGAGCGGTCACATTGTGTACGGAAATGGCAGCAGCTATCTCCGACGTCACGATGAAGATGAACGTGAGCTGGGTGAAGACCGGCGCGGCGAGGTGTCCGATGGCGCTGGGGAACATCATCTTCGGATCATCAGTAGCCGCCTGGACGGCGCCCGATCCGTATGCAGTGGTCAGCAGATAGCAGGTCACCGTGTACAGGGTGCCGACGAACAACACCGCGCCGTAGGTTGCCCGCGGGATGGTCTTGTCTGGATTGCGCACCTCGTCGCGGAACAAGGCGGTCGCCTCGAATCCGAGGAAGATCATGATGGCGAACAGCAACGCGACGGCCATGTCGCCATGACCCAGCGTGGCCGGGTTGATCGGAGTGGTCGAGTATCCGTCAGGACCGCCACCGTGCACGAGCACCGCGATGTTGAACACCATCACGATCGCGACTTCCAGCACCATCGCGACGCTGAGGATCTTCGCTGATACCTCGATGTGGAAGTAACACAGGATGCTTACGATGCCCCAGGTGACCATACCCCAAAGCCACCACGGCGTGGTCGGACCGCCCACGCTCGAAACGAGTTCGGTGACGGTGAGCCCGATGAAGACGAAGCACCCGCAGAGAAACAACAGGTAGGAAACTACGGCCAGGAAGGCCGATCCGAGTCCGATGACCCTGCCGAGCCCGGCGCTGATGAAGGCGTAGAACGACCCTGGTTTCGGCAAGCCTTTGGCCATCGTCACGTAGCCCACTGCGAACAACAACAGGGATACCGACGCGGCCGCGAACACAAGAGTGGCACCTTCACCACCGAACATGATCGCGAACGGGATGAAGCCGGCGACAGCGGCAATCGGGGCCGAGAACGCCAGAACTGTGAGCATCAATGAGCTGATGCCCATCTGCCCAGACAGGCCGCCAGAGGTCGCGGAATCGCCGGGCGGCGATTTCCTGGGCGGGTCTGCCGCCAACGTGCTATCGGTCATAGTGGTGTCTCCTTCGGGAAAGGTAGTTGAGGTTGGCCGGGTGTGCGAGACGTCGTCGATTCGGCCGGCGCCCGCGCCGAATACCGGCAAGCACCAGATCCGGCTTGGCTGGCGTCGGTGCGACGCCGGCGCTTCCAAAGCTTTGGATATCCTTGCAACTTGCTGTGAGCCAACACATTCCGCGCCGGAGCTAGTCGCCGCCGGGGTAGGACCGGGCCGCGGTCATCGTGCAATGACGGCCCAGTAGTTGTTGCAGCAGTGGCGATGTGATCGTCGACCATTCATTCACCTTCAGAGCAGGTACACGACGAGAAGCTGACGCAAATCTAGATTGAAGACGCGACGTTAGTCGCGTATTCGCAAAAATAATCCTTCCGCCCCCTCCTGTCCATGGTCAGAGCGACCTGTTTACACAGGGGTTACCAGCGGCGAAATGCCGCGCGCCCATGGCCTTACCGCAGTAGCTCTCATCGGCGTCGCCCAGCGACACACGGCACGGCCGCGAGGAAGTTCACGCGACCGAGAGCCCCACGCCGTCGTCAGTAAGGTGACTGGCGTCGCGTTGCTGCTACGGTTCGCTTAATCCTCGAGCGAAAGGAACGAAGGTGGCCCAGTGGGCAGGGGCGAAGGTCGGCGGCCCGTGGAACCACGAGCTTGCCGGGGGCTTGCGCAAAAAGCCTCTGCAGGAGCGATCACGGGCGCTGGTCGAGCATATCCTCGCCACGGCCGCTGAAGTGGTCGTAGAAGTTGGCTACGAGGCGGTTGTCGGATCGCCGACCTTTCTGCTGGAAAGAACAGGCATCAGCCGCGGATCTTTTTATGCCTTCTTCGAGACGCCGGAGCGTGTCCTGGACGAGCTGTCCTACCAGAACATCCAAAAGTCCATCGCAGGGATCGACTCTGCGCTCCGCGGTCGCCCAGGAGACGACTGGACAGAGATAGTCGACGCCATCGTCGATTACTACGCGGCCGAACACCGGATTCCGCTGATACGTGAGCTGTGGGTGCGCCAGAATCTCACGTCACGCGTCAGAGAACTGGACAACATCGCGATCGGCGAGATCGCTGCCATGACGTTGACGCAATTCCGCAAGCACGCACCGCTTTTCGCCGACCTTTCCGAGTTGCAGTGCCGCGTTGCGATCCACGCTCTCGAACGGCTCGTTCAGCTGGCGTTCAGCGATGAACCCGAAGGCGACCCAGCGATCATCCGGGAGGCACGCGCCATGCTCATCGAATACTTCTCGGCCTACGCGAAAAGTTGACGTGCGGCAGCCGGCGGCGGCGCCCCGAGGGCGACGGCCGTCGGCGTCAGGCTGCGCCAGAGCCTTGCGGAGCCAGGCCAGCGATATAGCGCTCCGGATGGTGGCAGTCATTGACCCGGGGCTGACCGGTATCGAGACTCGGCGGCGGAAGCCATTCGGTCCGACCATCTTTGCCGGTTCTCGTCCGCCAGCCCTTGCTGCTCAACAACCGGTGGCAGGCCGGGCAAGCCAGGGTGAGCTGGTCGATGTCCGCCGCACACCCGATACGCGCTGTCCGGATCGGCGCGTATTCATCGCTAGTGCTTGGTTCACCGGTCTTCCATTGTCTTAAATCGCACGCCAGGCGATCGCATTGGCCTCGAAGATCGGCGATCACTCGACGCCGGAGTGGCGCTACGTCGAACGGACCAGGCTGGGAGCCTTGCGCGCTGCTAGGCTGTCCAGATCCGACTTAGCCAGTTGGGGGGATTGATATGGCAAACGGGCTGGAAGTGAGTGCAAGCGGTTTGCGGGCCGCGGCCGGCGATAGCGAGACCCTCGCCGCAGAGTTGATCACGGGAGCAGTAGACCAATGCGTTGGTGGTGATGATCCGAGTGCCGCCGGAGTAAACGCAGTCAATGCGGCGCTGAATTCGGTGCGAGCACGTCAGGCTCGACGGGTGTCAGGGCAGGCTGGCGATCTCGCGACGGGCGCTGCGCACTATGACGACACCGATAGCAGCAGCGCGGGTGAGATTTCGGTGACGGTATGAGTCCGGCGGCTGCCATTTCGTCGGGTGTCTTGCCCACTCGTACGCAGATTGAAGATTGGTCTACTTCGCATCTCGCCGACGCCGCGACGAATTGGCGAACAGCCGCCACCACATCCGAGAACGCTTTCTCCCGGCACCGTCAGAACATCGCAATGCCGGGCGGCACCACCTGGACGGGTGACGCCAAAGATGCAGCATTCGACCGAGTGACGTCTGATTGCACCGTGGTCGGCCGTCAGAGCGGCTTGCTGCGGGCGGCCGCCGACCTAGTGGTCCGTCTGTGAATTAATACGGTAGTTTGTAGTATGCCCGTTATGACAGCTGCCGCGTTGCCGGTCAGCGA
>NZ_LZJD01000137.1:0-663 GCF_001666875.1 Mycobacterium sp. E802 | reverse complement strand
AGCTAGGGAGAACATGAAGGCATTCAGTCGGGTGCTGGTCGCGATGGTGACCGCCATTGCGGGGGTCTTTGCGGGCCTCTTCATCGGTGCCGGCACTTCTCATGCGGGTTTGGACAATGAGCTGAGCCTGGTCGACGGTCAGGATCGGACCCTGACCGTGCAGCAGTGGGATACCTTCCTCAATGGTGTGTTCCCGCTGGACCGCAACCGGCTGACGCGTGAGTGGTTCCATTCCGGTCGGGCCAAGTATCACGTCGAGGGCCCGGGCGCCGAGGAGTTCGAGGGCACCTTGGAGCTGGGTTATCAGATCGGTTTCCCCTGGTCGCTGGGTGTGGGGATCAACTTTTCCTACACCACCCCCAACATCCTGATCGACGATGGTGACATCACCGGCCCGCCGTTTGGTCTGGAGTCGGTGATCACCCCGAACCTGTTCCCGGGTGTGTCGATCAGTGCGGATCTGGGCAACGGTCCCGGTATCCAGGAAGTCGCGACGTTCTCGGTGGACGTCAAGGGTCCGGCCGGTGGGGTGGCGGTGTCCAACGCCCACGGCACGGTGACCGGTGCGGCCGGTGGTGTGTTGCTGCGGCCGTTCGCCCGGCTGATCGCCTCCACCGGTGACAGCGTCACCACCTACGGCGAGCCTTGGAACATGAACTGAGC
>NZ_LZJD01000136.1:0-6439 GCF_001666875.1 Mycobacterium sp. E802 | reverse complement strand
CCGACGCCGCCCGGGATTTCCTGTTGCAGCGCGGCGTCGACGAGGTCGCCGCACGGAAGGTGTGGCTCGGGATCGCCCTTCACACCACCCCGGGCATCCCGGAGTTCCTCGACCCCGAGATCGCCCTTGTGACAGCGGGTGTCGAGACGGATGTGCTGGGGATAGGACGCGACGACCTGACGCCGGAACACCTGCAGGCCGTCACCGCGGTTCATCCGCGGCCTGATTTCAAAAATCGCATCCTGCATGCCTTCACCGAAGGTGTGCGGCAGCGTCCAGAATCGACATTCGGCACGGTCAACGCTGACGTGCTCGCGCACTTCGACGACACGTTCGTGCGCGAAGACTTCGTCGAGGTCATCCGGGAGAGCAGCTGGCCGGAATGACGGTCAGCCGGCGGCGATTCGGCGCTCGGCAAGTTCCCGTATCGGTACGGCCAGCGCATCGGCACCCAGGATGTCCGGCAAGAGCTGCGGTTCGAGGGTGAGGGCCCGGAACACGAGCCCGATGGTGATGTCGTGGTCGGGCCGGTGTGTCACCGTGATCTCGTCACCGCCGGCTACCGAACCGGGTGTCACCAGACGGAAATAGGCGCCCGGAATCGCCGCCCTGGTAAAGGTTTTCACCCATCCGTTGATCTGCAGCCAGTTCGCGAACGTCCGGCACGGTATCCGTGGCCGCGACACTTCCAGCTCGAGGCCATCGGATCCGACCCGCCACCGTTCGCCGATGCGGGCATTGGTGACATCGATGCCCGCGGTGGTCAGGTTCTCGCCGAAGACGCCGTTGGCGATGTCGCGGTTCAGTTCGGTCTGCCAGACGTCGAGGTCTTCGCGCGCATAGGCATACACCGCCTGGTCGTCACCACCGTGGAACTGCTGGTCGCCGATGATGTCACCGATCAGTCCGCTGCCGAGCCCACCGTGCATCGGGCCGGGTGCGCGAACGCCGACGGCCCCTTGGACCGGGCGCTTGTCGATTCCGGTGACCGCACGCCCCTCGGCGGTGTTGGGTCGTGGATGGGCCACGTTGACCGTCAATACCTGCGCCATGACCCACAGCGTAACGGTCTAGAAGATCGGTGTCGCAACACTATTCGGGGCCGGGGGCGCGGGCGGCACCGGCAGGCACAGCCCGGTCGCGGTGTCGAGTTGCCGGCCCGGGACACAGAACGGGGAGCAACCGTTGGTCACGCCGGTTTCTCCGGGTGGGCATGCCGAGCTCGAGGCCGGTGTCACGATGGTGGCCACCGCCATCGACCCGGCCGACAGCACCGCAGCCGACATCACCGTGAGTACCCCGCGCCACATTGCGCTCGCCATCGCCTGTCTCCTCCCGAACCTGCGGTCCGACCTACCGGCGCAGTCTAGGCGGCATGATCTGGCGGCGGCGCCGGTTGACCACTTGCGGTCGGTTGCCCGCCGCCGGCCCGCTCGCTGGGCTAGCGTCACCTGCTTGTGCAGACCCTGATCGATTTCGACCGTGCGCCCGTTTTCGCGATTCCCACCGTCGCGCCGGTGGACGGACTCACCGTGCGCGAGGGAATGCTGTTGGAAGGGCCGCAGGGTTGGGGAGAGTTCAGCCCGTTGCCGCAAGACCGCTCGCTGGTGCGCTGGCTGACGGCCGCGACCGAACCGGGCACGGTGGGCTGGCCCGACCCCGTGCGCGGGCGGGTGCCGATCGCGGTCACCATTCCCGCGGTCGATGCGGCGCGGGCCCATCAGATCGCGGCCGCCTCGAAAACCCGCGCCGCCGCGGTCGAGGTCGGCGCAGGATCGTTGGCCGAGGATATCGAGCGGGTAGAGGCGGCGCGAGACGGGCTTGGACCGGGCGGCACCGTACGTTGCCACGTCAACGGCAGGTGGAATCCGGATACCGCGGTGGCGGCCATCGCCGCCCTGAGTCGAGCGGCGGACGGGCTGGAGTTCGTGGTGCAACCCTGCCCGACAATTGACAAGCTGGCCGCGCTCAGACGTCGGGTCGAGGTGCCCATCGCGGTCGACGAGTCGCTCTGCCGAGCCGACGACCCGCGGGATCTGCGGCTCGAAGCGGCTGCCGACATCGCGGTGCTCGCCGTCGGACCCCTGGGCGGGGTGCGGCGCGCATTACGCGTGGCCGAGATGCTCGGGCTGCCGAGCGTGGTCCGGTCCAGCGTGGAGACCACGATCGGCCTGGCCGCCGGTCTCGCGCTGGCCGGCGCGCTGCCACAGCTGCCGTTCGCCTGCGAACTGGGAACCAGAGGGCTGCTGGCCGGTGATCTGGTCGCGGATTCGCGTTCGCTGAACGCGGTGGACGGCTATCTACCCGTCGCGCCGATGCCTCCGGCTCCGCAACCCGAGCAGTTGGAGCGCTACGCGGTCACCGACCCGGCTCGCGTGCAGTGGTGGCGCGAACGGCTGCGGGCTGCCATCACCGCGTCGTGACCGATCCAGCAACGTGGTCGACCGGATTCGCGTCGAACAGATTCAAGTAGCGCACTACGCATGTGTGCGGCCCGGCGGCAACTCGAGAATCGACGTCGTCAGCCACCCGCTGGCGACAGATCCAACGGAGGTGCCATGTCGTTGTTCGCCAAACTGTCGGAACTGCGGGCCGTCAAGACCCAGGAGTCCGGGGGAACCGACGAGCTCAGCATCAGCCGGGCTGACGGGTTCCAGTTCCGGGCTGTGTCGATGTGCCAGGGCGATGTGGTGGATCTGGACCGGCTGCTGCCGTTCGACGGTGAATTGGAGATCGTGTTCCGGGAGGTGGATGTGCGCACCGACGAGACGCAGGACGTGGGGTCGATTGTGATCCGCTCCGAGGAGTTGGGCCGCGGCGAGGTCACTCAGCAGGTCAGCGGCGCCGGGGCCCATTACGCCCTCACCTACAAGGTCATCTGAGCACGCCGGTCAGTCCTGCACAGCCTTGGCGATGGCCACACACACGGTCAGCCAGTCCGGATCAGGGTGGGCTTCCTCGGTCAGCTCCCACATCGCGTTGTGCATCATCCGCACGATCACCCAGTCCCTGGCCCGGTCGGGATCGAGATCTGCGGCATCGACCAGGGCGGCCAGCCGGCGCCGGACGCCGTCGCGAACATGGCCGGTCAGCTCGTCCCACCGGTTCCACAACATCGGTGCGAGGTCGTAGTGCGGGTCGCCGTTCAGCGGCTTGGGGTCGATCACCAGCCATGGCTCGCGTTCGCCGGCGAGCACGTTGGCATAGTGCAGATCACCGTGGACCACGGTGTCGGCAACCGCGCGGTCGGTGCTCAGATCCGTGCCCAGCGAGATGGCTTGCTCGACCAGTCGTCGCGGCAGGGGAGCGTTGCGCGGCAGCCGGGCCAGGCCGGCGGACCAGCGGGTGGTGTTCTCGGCGACCGAACGCAGCTGGGGCAGCGGTGGCACGTGGAGCCGGCCGTAGAGTCCGGCCACGATCTCGCAGGCCTCGATGTCCCAGAGCTCGTTGAGGTTTCGTTGCTGTAGCCGTTCGAGCAGCAGGGTGCGCCGGTGCGGGTCGGCCCGCAGCAGCCGGGCTGCCCCGGCTCCGGCCCACCGGCGCAGCGCCAGATGTTCGTGGGCCGATTCCTCGTCGGGAAAGCCGGCCTTGAGGACTGCCGCGACGCCGTCGTCGGTCCGTACCGGGACCACGATCGAGCAGTGACCGTGGTACGGCGGTCCGTCCGCGCGCAGCGTCCACTCGTCGAACTGGTCTCGAAGTAGCCGGGGCAGGCTCTCGACCCAGGACTGCCACCGTGGTCCCCGCGTGCCCATGGCGTGCACGGCCTCGGGCAGATCGATCATCGCGACCCATGGTCGCACCCCGGGCGGCCCGCGGGGCAGCAGGTTTTGACAGACTGTGCGCTATGGCACAGATAACCTTGCGCGGAAATTCCATCAACACCGTCGGTGAACTGCCCGCAGTCGGCAGCCCGGCCCCCAGCTTCTCGCTCACCGGCACCGACCTCGGCGCCGTCACCAGCGACCAGTTCCAGGGCAAGGCGTTGCTGCTGAACATCTTCCCGTCGGTGGACACGCCGGTGTGCGCCGCCAGCGTGCGCACCTTCAACGAGCGCGCTGCCGAGGCCGGCGCCACGGTGCTGTGCGTGTCGAAGGACCTGCCGTTCGCCCAGAAGCGCTTCTGCGGTGCCGAGGGCATCGAGAACGTCACCTCGGCGTCGGCCTTCCGGGACAGCTTCGGCGAGGACTACGGCATCACCCTGGCCGACGGCCCGATGGCCGGTCTGCTCGGCCGTGCCGTCGTGGTGATCGGCGCCGACGGCAACGTGGCCTACTCCGAACTGGTTCCCGAGATCGCTCAGGAGCCCAACTACGACGCCGCCCTGGCTGCGCTCAAGTAGTTGCGCTCGTCCCTCACCGGTGTCCATACGCCGGTGAGGGATGACGCCGGGCCGACGTTCAGATCGGCCACTGCTCGCGGCGATACGCCGCGTCGAAAAACATCCATTCGTATTTCGCCGTGACCACGAAATGCGTTCGGGCGTCGGCTTCTTGCGCCGAGCCGAGCGCCAACCCGATCCGGTCCGTGACGGCCAGCACCTCGGCGACGGTCGCGGCAAACTCCTCACCGCCATAGCTGTCGATCCAGCGTTGGTACCGCTCGTCGGGCGAACCGTCTTTCGCCAGGGCCAAGCCGACCCGGGCATAGATCCAGTAGCAGGGCAGCACCGCCGCCAGCCCTTCGGCAAAGCTTCCGCCGTATGCCGTGGCGAGCAGATAACTCGTGTAGGCCCGCGTGGTCGGGGCCACGGGGGTGGAGTTCAACTCCGTCAGATCCAGCCCCAGGGCGGGCAGTAGCTCGTTGTGCAATCCCAGCTCCACGTCGAAGATTTCGGCTGCATGCCGGGAGAACATCGCGGTGTCGGCCAAGGTGGGCGCCTTCGCGCCGACGATCGCGAGGGCCCGGGCGTAGTCACGCAGGTAGTGCACGTCTTGTGCGACATAGTGCGTGAATGCCGTGTCGTCGAGGCTGCCGTCGGTGAGGCCGGTCAGGAACGGGTGCGCCACGGTCGCGGCGAAGATCGGCTCGATCGAGTGCCACAGCCGTGCCGAGAAGGATTGCAGATTCGCATCGGTATGCATGTCGATATGGTGACAGGTCGCGGCGCCGGGTAACCGTCAGGTCACGGTACTGCATCTGATTAGCCTTGCGCCCCAGCTGAATTGGGCGAAACCCAGCGTCGGCGGTACAAATGGTTGACTCGACTGACGACGACCAGCAGTTCGAGGTCACCTTCGCTGTGGTCGAGAGAGTTGATGTTCGATGAGACGTTACGTTGCCCTGCTGTTAGGTCTGGCATTTCTGGTAGCGACTCCCGGACTTGCCGGTGCCGCACCGATCGAACGCCCGGCCGGCAATCAGCAGTTTGTCGACCTCGTGATCGCCCGGGCGTTGTCCCAGCGCGGGGTGCCGTTCAGCTACGGCGGTGGCGACGTCAACGGACCCACCCGCGGTATCGCCCGCACCGTGCCGGCCCCCGGCCTGACCCCGCCGCCCACGGCAGGTGGACTGACGCCCGGCCTGTCGACCCCGGCGGTCACCGCCCCGGCACTGACCACGCCGGGCCTCGGTGTCATGCCGGACCCCTCGGCCAACGTGGTCGGTTTCGACGCATCCGGTCTGATCGTGTACGCCTTCGCCGGGGCGGGCGTCAAGATGCCGCGCTCCTCTGGTGAGCAGTACAAGGTCGGACAGAAGGTGCTGCCGTCGGCCGCGCTGCCCGGGGATCTGATCTTCTACGGGCCAGAGGGCACCCAGAGCGTCGCGCTCTACCTCGGCAACAACCAGATGATCCAGGGCACCGAGCCCGCGGTCGCGGTCACGCCGGTGCGCGCCGAGGGCATGACGCCCTACCTCGTCCGCATCATCGCCTGAGGCGCGTCGACGCCACCGCCGCAGGACTTGCCGTATATCCAACGGTAAGCCCCTAGACTGTGCCGTCGTGGGCATTCTGTTTGGCTTCGCGCCGTGGATCATCTATTGGGTACTCGTCGGCAACGTGCCGTTCGGAGTCGCCGTGCTGGTGGCGCTGGCGACCGCCATCGCGACATTCGTGATCAGCCGGGTCTCGGGGGCGCCGGGGCGCACCCTGGAGATCGGTGCGCTCGCCACCTTCGTCGTGTTGACGGTGCTGACCCTGGTGCTCAGCCAGGACGTCATGGAACGCTGGATGCAGCCGCTGAGCAACGCGGGGATCTTCCTGGTCGCGTTGATCGGTCTTTTGATCGGTAAGCCGTTCGTGCTCGAGTTCGCCGCGGCCGGTCAACCGCCCGGGGTGGTGGAAAGCGATGTGTTCCAACGGATCATCAAGATTCTGACCTGGATCTGGGTCGGCGCCTTTGCCGGCATGACGATCTCATCGGCGATCCCGCCGATCGTGCAGGGTGATGCCACGATCCTGGACACCGAGACGCCATTGTCGTTCGTCTGCTACTGG
>NZ_LZJD01000135.1:0-6434 GCF_001666875.1 Mycobacterium sp. E802 | reverse complement strand
GGCCCGCAAAGACCCCCGCAATGGCGGTCACCATCGCGACCAGCACCCGACTGAATGCCTTCATGTTCTCCCTAGCTCTATGCCGGTGGCCCTGACGGGCCACCGAGTATGTGGCTTGGCGTAACAGTCCCCCGCAGACCGTATCGCCGCGCAAGTCTCACATGTGACACCGATTAGGAACTTCACACATTGCTCTTACGCACTGCTCATCGTTGACACGAGGAACATAACGGCAGGGCATAGGGGCGGCAACGCGAACGGAGGCGGACGGCAGTGCAGGCGGTCACTCGATCAAAATTTGCTGAAAACCGGCTCGGAGGTGGCTCGGCACGCCGTGACGCTGGTCTTTGCCCCGCTGGGCAATGCTGTGATGCCGTTCGCTTCGATAACGAGTTGAGGCGCAGAACACTGTGATCTGCCAGCGGTTTCCCGGATCCAGTAGCCGCTCACCTATTTATTGGTGATGGGGCGGAACGTTCCTCCGCAACCACCGGTCGCGGTCGGCGTCGTCGTCCGGCGAAGCGGTGTCACGTTCGTCCGGAGCGATCTCCGGCAGGGCGTCGCCGAAGATCTTGTTAACTGCGTCTCGTGAAAATTTGTTCCGTTCCGCCATGTTGAAGCTCCTTTGTGACGAACATCACATTTGATCATAAATGCTTACGCAAACAGTAATTAACCTGCGGTTCACCAACCGGGCGCCCCGAGGCGCGGTATTCACCCGCAAAACAAAAACGGCGGCCCGTAGGCCGCCGTTTTCGCCGTACTCAGATCTCCAAGCTTGATAGCTGACCGATCACCTGCGCGGCCAGCGGGCCGAGCGTGGCCATCCCGTCGCGCACGGCGGCACGCGACCCGGCGATGTTCACCACCAGCGTGCTGCCCGACACTCCACACAGGCCGCGCGACAACCCGGCGTCGACGATGCCGGCCGACAGCCCCGACCCGCGCAACGCCTCGGCGATGCCAAGCAGCTCACGGTCGAGGATGTCGCGGGTGGCCTCCGGCGTCACATCGCGCGGCGTCACTCCCGTCCCGCCGACCGAGACCACCAGATCCACACCGCCGATCACCGCGGTGTTCAGTGCATTGCGGATCTCGACCTCGTCTGCGGCCACCACCACCACGCCGTCGACGACGAATCCGGCCTCACCCAACAACTCGGTGACCAACGGCCCGCTGTGGTCTTCTTCGCCGTGTGCGGTGCGGTCATCCACGACGACGACGAGCGCCCTGCCCACCAACTCCCCTGGCTGTTCCATGCCTGCAACCGTATATCCGGCAGCAGACAACGGTGTAGCCAGACGCAGCGGCGCCACCGAATCCGGTCCCATCACCGTGCTCACTGCTCGGCCCGCCCGAGCGTGACCTCCACGGTCTGCGGCTTACCGCCCTGGTCGGTGAAGGTCAGCGTGACCTTGTCCCCGGGGGCCTTGGACCGGACCGCCGCCACCAGTGCGTCGGCGCTGCCGATCACGCGATCGTCGACCTTCGTCACCACCACACCGCTGGGTAGACCGGCGGCTGCAGCGGCCCCGCCGTTGGTGACCTCCACGATCTTGGCGCCGTCGGTGGTCCGGTCATTGCTGACCTGCACACCCAGCGAGGCGTGCGAGGCCGTGCCGCGCTGGATCAACTCATCGGCGATCCGCTTGGCCTGATCCACCGGGATGGCGAAGCCCAAGCCGATCGAGCCGCTCTGGGCCTGCGGGGAATCCCCGCCCATCGTGGCGATCGCCGAGTTGATGCCGACCAGTTCACCGTTCATGTTGACCAGCGCACCACCGGAGTTGCCCGGGTTGATGGCCGCGTCGGTCTGGATCGCGTCGAGCACCGTGTTCTGGTTGCGGGTGTCGCCGCCGGCCGCGACGGGACGGTTCAGCGCGCTGATGATGCCGGTGGTGACGGTGCCTTCCAGGCCGAGCGGCGAGCCGATGGCCACGACGTCCTGGCCCACCCGCAGGTTGGCCGACGAGCCGAGCGTGATCGGGGTCAGGTTCGAGACGTCCTGCGCCCGCACCACGGCGATGTCGCTGCTGGGATCGGTACCCACCACCGTGAACGGCTTGGTGGTGCCGTCGGAGAACGTCACCTTAGTCTGGGCGGAGGACGGGGCGGCCCCCGGCGGAAGGGCCGGTGTGCCGGGTTTGGCAGCGGCCTGCACGACGTGGTTGTTGGTCAGGATGAGCCCGTCGGCGGTCAGGATGATGCCCGAGCCTTCCTCCGAGGCGCGGCCCAGATCGGTCTCGAGCTTGACCACGCTCGGCACCACCTTGGCTGCCACCTGCTCGACCGACCCAGGCGGCAAGGCGGCGGCGGGAACTGTGGGCGCGGCGCCGAGGCCCTGGGTGCCCAGCCGCGGATGGTCGTCGTGCACCAGGGTGGCGACGCCACCGCCGACACCGGCTGACACGACGGCGACTGCGAGGGCGCCGGCGACGAGACCGGCCCGGGAGCGTTTCTTGGCCGGGATCGGCTGCGGGCTGGCCGGGATCCGGTACGGGTCATACGGGGCGCGGTAGGCCTGCTGCGGCTGTTGTTGCGGCTGCTGCTGTTGCGGCTGCTGACGCGCATAACGCCAGTCGTACTGCTGCGACTGGTACGGATCTGGACGCGCACCGGCGTATCCGGGGGCGACGCTGCCAGGATGTTGATCCGGCTGCTGGGGGTACCTCGGGTGGTTCGTCATTGTGCTGCGTGCTCTTCTCTTGTAAATGGTCCGGGGTCGGCGCTGGGGCCGACCCGACCCGTATCTCCAACCCTCGTGTCCGTCACTTCGTCAAACGAAGCGGCGGCCACTCTGGTTGCCCAGATGGGCTGAGAATCCACTTAGAGATTCGATCCATCCGCGACTCGTCCCCCGACTGATCCAACTGTCTCACTTTTTCTCCGTGCCGACGGTGTGCCCATCATCGACCGACCGCATGTGTGTCGCGTCGACGTTGGGAATCGGCTGCCCCGGCAGCATCAGGTAGATCGAGGTGCCCGGCGGATCGCCACCCGGCACGGTCTCGTCAATCCGCAGTGCGCCACCGTGTTTCAGCACCACCTGCTGGACGATAGCCAACCCGAGACCTGATCCGGGCATCGCCCTGGCCGCATCCGAACGGTAGAAGCGCTCGAAAACGAGGGCGCGTTCCTGCGGCGGGATGCCGGGCCCCTGATCGGAAACCATCAGCTCGGCATGTGTCGGGTCGATCTGCCGCAGCCGCACCCCGACCCGGCCGCCGGCCGGGCTCCATTTGGCGGCGTTGTCGAGCAGGTTGAGGACGGCTCGCCCGAGCCCGGGCGCATCGCCGAACACCTGCCAGCCGATGACGTCGACATCGAACTCGATGTCGTTGCGGCGCCGCCGGACCCGTTCCAGGCTGCGGTCGACCACCTCGGACATGTCGACCGGTTCCGGCGTGATGCCGCCGGCGTCATCGCGGGTGAGGTCGACGAGGTCGCCGACCAAGGTGGAGAGCTCCTCGATCTGCGCGATCACATCGGCCTGCAGGCCGGCCATCTCGTCCTCGGGCAGCGGCGGTGCCCCCGGGGCCTGCGAGGCCATCAGCAGCTCGACATTGGTGCGCAGCGAGGTCAGCGGTGTCCTCAGCTCGTGCCCGGCATCGGACACCAACCGGGCCTGCCGTTCCCGCGATTCGGCCAGCGCCCGCAGCATCATGTTGAACGCCTCGGTGAGCCGGGCCAACTCGTCGCTGCCGACCACCGGGATGGGCCGCAGGTCATCGGTGCGGGCCACCCGCTCGGCGGCCTCGGTGAGCCGGCCCACCGGCCGCAGTCCGGCTCGGGCCACGGCACCACCGGCCATGGCCGCGACGGCCACACCCACGCCGCCGACGATGAGCAGCACGGTGCCCAGTCTTCGCAGCACTTGGACCGTGGGGGCCAGGCTCTTGGAGATCAACAGGGAGCTGCCGTTGGCCAGGTGCACCGCCAGCACCCGCTGATGGTTGGCGGTGCGCAGCGACATCAGCAGTTCGCCTGAGATGACGTCCTTTTCGGCCTGCCCCAACGGCAGCATCTGGCCCTGCTGGTTGGCGGTGTAGATGGACCGGCCCGGGATCACCAGCATCGCGTTGACGTCGGAGTAGGCGGTGCCCTCGATCGCCTTGCCGGGATCGGCGGCCAGTGAACCGCTCTCGATGAGCAACCGGGCGCGGCTGTGCAGCTGGTTGTCCAGGTCGTCGTAGAGCGCGCGGGACACTACGGCGTAAACGGCGACGGCCATCAGCACCACGACCATGGCCACCATCGACATCGCGAGCATCATCACGCGCCAGCGCAGTGACAGTGAGCTGGTGTTGCGCCAGGTGTTTGCGTTGAGCGCCATCAAATCAGGGGGGAGTTTCGCGCAGCACGTAACCGACGCCCCGCACGGTGTGGATCAGTCGCGGCTCGCCCTCGGCCTCGGTCTTGCGCCGCAGGTACCCGATGTACACCTCGAGGGCGTTGCCGGAGGTCGGGAAGTCGAAACCCCACACCTCTTCGAGGATGCGGCTACGGGTGAGCACCCGGCGCGGGTTGGCG
Source organism: Mycobacterium sp. E802 (assembly GCF_001666875.1). NCBI lineage: Bacteria > Bacillati > Actinomycetota > Actinomycetes > Mycobacteriales > Mycobacteriaceae > Mycobacterium > Mycobacterium sp. E802. The sequence continues at coordinate 1,904 of NZ_LZJD01000135.1, read as the reverse complement.
ATCAGCATCTCCAGCAGCGAGAACTCGGTGCGGGTGAGGCTGATCTGACGCTGGCCGCGGGTCACCTCACGGGTCACCGGGTCCAGGGTCAGGTCGGAGAACGTCATCTTCTGCGAGTCGGCGCCGTCGTCGGAGACGGTTCGGCGCAGCAACGCCCGCATCCGGGCCAGCAGCTCTTCGAGGGCGAACGGCTTCGGCAGGTAGTCATCGGCCCCGGCGTCCAGACCGGCGACCCGCTCGGACACCGAGTCGCGAGCCGTCAACACCAGGATCGGCAGATCGTCCCCGGTGCTGCGCAGCTGCCGGCACACCTCGAGGCCGTCCAGCCGCGGCATCATCACATCCAGGACCACGGCGTCGGGCCGGTCGTTTGCTATCGATTCGAGAGCTTCGACCCCGTCCTGGGCCAGCTCGACCGAATAACCATTGAAGGAAAGCGACCGGCGCAGGGATTCGCGCACAGCGCGATCGTCGTCAACGACAAGTATGCGCACAGGCACAGTTTCAACCCGCTATCTGAGAGGGGGCTGAGAGGCGCGCCGCAAATTCGCCGAGCGTTTTGCGTGGCCGGGGCGGCCCCGACGGTGGCTGGACACGACAAAAAGCGCTATCACTTACGGATAGCGCTTTTTGGAAAAGGTGCGTGCGGTGTTAGCGCTTGTCGAGGTCGACGAGACCCAGACGAGCGGCCTTGAGCAGACGGCGCGGCACCTTGTGCTGCTGACCGGCGACATTCACGCCGACCAGACCGGTGGCCTCGGCCTTCCACTGCGCGCGCCGGCTACGGGTGTTCGCGCGCGACATTCTGCGCTTGGGCACAGCCATGACGTGCATCTCCTTGCTTTGGGGGTTGCCGCGCGCACGGCAGCGGCAGACGACTGCCCTACAGAGTAACGGGTGACCTGGCGGGCCTCCAAAACGGAGGACGGACCGGGCCGAGCGGGCCTCGCCGGCTCGTCACCGCCGAGATTGCAGTGAGGTACAAAAACCCGGCCGTTTCTGTCCCTGGAATCAATCTCGATGCCGTGTCGGTGCCGCATGCCAGCATTCCGCCATGAGCGGGGTACTGATCGGCAGCGAAGCGTTGGCCAACGGAGTCGTCACACGCAACGACCTCAGGTACCACTACCAACAAATTTTCCCTGACGTATATGTACGCGGCGAACCGACACTGCGTGACCGAACCATCGGTGCCTGGCTTTGGTCGGGCCGCCGGGCGGTGATCGCCGGAGTCGCCGCATCACCACTGCACGGGGCCGCCTACGTCGACGCGGACATCCCCATCGAACTCATCTGGCGCAACGGCAGGCCACCGCACGGATTGATCGTGCGCAACGAGACCTACGCCGAGGACGAGATCAAACGTGTGGCCGGCCTACCGGTGACGACACCGGCACGGACCGCGTTCGATCTGGGGCGTCACCTTCCTCGCGATGAGGCTGTCGGACGGATCGACGCGCTCGCCTGGACCCTGCAGGTCCGTGTCGACGATGTCGTCCTCGGCGATCACCCGAATGACGATCCAGCCCAGCGCTTCCAGCTTGCGCAACGTCTTCTGGTCCTGCACGTAACGCCTGCGATCGGACTGGTGAAAGATTCCGTCGTAGTTGACTGCGACGCCGTATTGTTCCCAGCCCATATCCATGATCGCGATGCGGCGGCGGGCGTGGATCACCGTGATCTGGGTCTGCTCGGGAGGCATTCCGGCGTCGGTCAACTGCAGTCGCAGCCAGGTTTCCCGCGGGGAATCGGCACCCGCGTCGACCAGCGGCAGCGCGACCCGCAGCGCCCGGATCCCGCGAGCCCTCGGATAGCGTTCGATCAGCGGGACGACATCGTCGACACGGACCTGCAGGGTCCAGGCGAGCGCGTCGATCCGTCCGACAGCCTCATCGCGAGGAAGG
>NZ_LZJD01000134.1:0-3177 GCF_001666875.1 Mycobacterium sp. E802 | reverse complement strand
TGCGGTCGTCAAGATGACCGCCGGGGTCATCACAACCATCACGACCCGGTTCACAGTTGGGCAACCTACCGTGACCCCGTTGCGGCTTTGTGCAGGCGCGCGGCGGGGATGGCCGCCGATTGGCACTAGACTTCTGAACCGATGAGCTCGCCAGACCCGGATCCGGGGGACACCGCCCCGACATTTGCCGACCTGCAGATTCACCCTGCGGTGCTGAAGGCGGTCACCGATGTCGGCTACGAGTCGCCCTCGGCGATCCAAGCCGCGACCATCCCGGCCATGCTGGCGGGTTCGGACGTCGTCGGGCTGGCCCAGACCGGCACCGGCAAGACCGCGGCCTTCGCCATCCCGATCCTGTCCAAGATCGACACCACCAGCCGCAACACCCAGGCCCTGGTCCTGGCGCCGACCCGGGAGCTGGCCCTGCAGGTGGCCGAGGCGTTCGCCCGCTACGGCGCGCACCTGCCCGAGGTCAACGTGCTGCCGATCTACGGCGGGGCGTCCTACACCGTGCAGCTGAGCGGTCTGCGCCGCGGCGCACAGGTGGTGGTCGGTACCCCGGGCCGGGTGATCGACCATCTGGAGCGCGGCACGCTGGACCTGTCGAACCTGGACTACCTGGTGCTCGACGAGGCCGACGAGATGCTCACGATGGGCTTCGCCGAAGAGGTCGAGCGGATCCTCGCCGACACCCCGGAGTACAAGCAGGTCGCCCTGTTCTCGGCGACCATGCCCCCGGCCATCCGCAAGATCACCACCAAGTACCTTCACGACCCGGTCGAGGTCACGGTCAAGGCCAAGACCGCCACCGCCGAGAACATCACCCAGCGCTTCATCCAGGTGGCCGGGGCGCGCAAGCTCGACGCGTTGACCCGGGTGCTCGAGGTCGAGCAGGGCGACGCGATGATCGTGTTCGTCCGCACCAAGCAGGCCACCGAGGAGGTTGCCGAGCGGCTCAAGGCCCGTGGTTTCGCGGCCGCCGCCATCAACGGCGACATCAACCAGGCGCAGCGCGAGCGCACCATCACCGCGCTCAAGGACGGCACGATCGACATCCTGATCGCCACCGACGTCGCCGCGCGCGGCCTGGACGTCGAGCGCATCAGCCACGTCGTCAACTACGACATCCCGCACGACACCGAGTCCTATGTGCACCGCATCGGCCGCACCGGCCGGGCCGGGCGCTCCGGGCACGCCCTGCTGTTCGTCACCCCGCGCGAACGCCACCTGCTGAAGTCGATCGAGAAGCACACCCGGTCCAAGGTTCTGGAAGCCGAGCTGCCCAGCGTCGACGACGTCAATGCCCAACGCGTGGCAAAGTTCCGTGACTCGATCACCGATTCGCTCAATGGCCCGGGCCTGGAGTTGTTCCGCAGGCTCATCGAGGATTACGAGCGCGAGAACGACGTGCCGATGGCCGACATCGCCGCGGCGCTGGCGTTGCAGTCGCGCAACGGCGAAGAGTTCCTGATGACGGAGCCGCCACCGGAGAAGCGCCGGGAACGCGACCGCGATCGCGAGGAACGCGGCGAGCGGCCGCCGCGTGCCCCGCGGGAAGGCCTGGCGACGTACCGCATCTCGGTGGGCAAGCGGCACAAGGTGGGTCCGGGGCACATCGTCGGCGCCATCGCCAATGAGGGTGGTCTGCACCGTAACGAGTTCGGGCACATCACGATTCGCGGGGATTACTCGCTGGTGGAGCTGCCCGAGAAGCTGCCCAAGAAGACGCTCAAAGCCCTGGAGAACACCCGCATCTCGGGCATGCTGATCAACCTCACGCCGGATCGCGGTGAGCGTGCCCCGCGCCGCGAGTACAAAGAGCGTTCCGGCTATCGCGACCGTCCAGGAAAGCCGCACCGGAAGGCCAAGTGACGGTCTCGGAGAATGCGACGGGGCCGTCGGATCAAGGTGGTCTGGAGTCCGTCGACGCGCCGGTCTCGTCGTCCAGCCGCGTCGCGTCACTGACCGGGATCCGTGCGGTGGCCGCCATTCTCGTGGTGCTGACCCATGCGGCGTACACCACCGGCAAGTATCCGCAGGGATATCTGGGGCTGGTGTATTCGCGCGCGGAGATCGGGGTGCCGATCTTTTTCGTGCTCAGTGGTTTTCTGTTGTTCCGCCCGTGGGTCAAAGCCGCGGCGACCGGCGGGAAGGATCCGTCGGTGCGCCGCTATGCCTGGCACCGGGTGCGACGGATCATGCCGGCCTATGTGGTCACGGTGCTGATCGCCTACCTGCTCTACCACTTTCGCACCGGCGGCCCGAATCCCGGCCATACGTGGATGGGCCTGTTCCGCAATCTCACCCTGACCCAGATCTACACCGACAACTACCTGTTCTCCTATCTGCATCAGGGCCTGACGCAGATGTGGAGCCTGGCGGTCGAGGCGGCGTTCTACGTGGTCTTGCCGGCATTGGCGTTTCTGTTGCTGGTGGTGTTGTGCCGGCGGCGGTGGCGGCCGGGCCTGTTGTTCTTCGGTCTGGCGCTGCTGGCCGCGGTGTCGCCGGTGTGGCTGGTGATCGTGCACGATTCGACCGGCCTGCCCGACGGCGCCCGGTTGTGGCTGCCGACGTATCTGGCCTGGTTCGTGGCGGGGATGGCGCTGACCGTGCTGGGGCAGCTGAAGGTGCGTGGCTACGGGATGGTGTGCGTGCCGCTGGCCGTGGTGTGTTACTTCATCGCCTCGACGCCCCTTGCGGGGGAGCCGACGACGTCGCCGGCCAAGCTGAGCGAGGCGTTGGTCAAGACGTTCTTCTATGCGGTGATCGCGGCATTGTTGGTGGCGCCCCCGGCCCTCGGTGATCGGGGTTGGTACAACCGGTTCCTGGCGTCGCGGCCGATGGTCTTCCTCGGCGAGATCTCCTACGAGATCTTCCTGATCCACCTGATGATCATGGAACTGGTGATGGTCGAGGTGATGCGAGATCCGGTGTACACGGGCTCGATGTTCAACCTGTTCGTGCTCACGATGGTGTTCACCATCCCGGCGGCCTGGCTGCTGCACCGCTTCACCCGCGTCCGCTCCTGATCCATTAGTTAGGGTATGCTTACCTAACGAAGTGTTTCGGTGGGAGGTGCGCATGGGCGAGCAGAAGGCGTCGCGCGGGCTGGAAGGGGCCCTGGTCAAACTCTGGCGGGGCGGCGATTACGAACTGTCGGTCACCGGCCGGACCGAG
>NZ_LZJD01000133.1:0-46828 GCF_001666875.1 Mycobacterium sp. E802 | reverse complement strand
CAGACACAAACTGAGCCAGACACCAGATGATCCAGACCCAACCACCGCAACGCGGCAAAATCCAGACTGACACTGAGTCACAAACCCGCACCAAAACTGGGCTTTTGGTGCGGGTTTATGTCTGTTCGTGCGCTTTCTGACAGTTGTCAGAATCCGTTGACGCCCGTCAAACGCTGCTGTTAGTGTTCTGCATCACAACGTGAGGAGCACTGGGTTGGCGCATTCACTTCCGCGGACGGCGATCATCGGCGCAGGCATCAGCGGGCTCACCGCCGGGAAGATGCTCAAGGACTACCGGGTGCCGTACACGACGTTCGAGACATCGGACCGCGTCGGCGGCAACTGGGCCTTCCGGAATCCGAACGGACACAGCAGTGCCTATCGCTCCCTGCACATCGACACCAGCAAGCATCGGTTGTCGTTCAAGGACTTTCCGATACCCGAGCACTTCCCGTCGTTCCCGCATCACTCCGACATCAAGGCCTATCTCGACGCCTACGCGAACGCCTTCGGAATGCTCGACCACATCGAGTTCAACAACGGCGTGGTGCATGCGGCCCGTCGCGACGGCGGCGGATGGGAGATCGAGGACCAGGCCGGTGCCCGCCGCGAGTTCGACCTGCTCGTCGTCGCCAACGGTCACCACTGGGATCCGCGACTGCCGGAGTTCCCGGGAACATTCACCGGTGCGTCGATCCATTCCCACCACTACATCGACCCCACCGAGCCACTCGAGCTGACCGGCAAGCGAATCCTGGTGGTGGGTATCGGTAACAGTGCCGCCGACATCACCGTCGAGCTGTCGTCGAAATCGCTGCAGAACCGGGTGACGCTGTCCACCCGTTCGAGCGCGTGGATCGTGCCGAAATACATTGCCGGACAACCGGGTGACAAGTACTTCCGCACCAACCCCTACATTCCGTTGTCGTGGCAGCGCAAGCTGGTGCAGTTGATCGCGCCTGCCCTCGGCGCCGATCCGACGATGTACGGGTTGCCCGCGCCGAATCACAAACTGTTCGAGGCACACCCGACGCAATCGGTGGAATTGCCGCTGCGGCTCGGCTCCGGTGACGTCATCCCGAAACCCAATGTGTCCCGATTGGACGGTGACACCGTGCATTTCGAGGACGGCACCAGTGACGTCTTCGACGTGATCGTCTATGCCACCGGCTACAACATCACGTTCCCGTTCTTCGACCCGGGACTGATCAGTGCTCCGGACAATCACATCCGGCTTTATAAGCGGATGTTCAAGCCCGGCATGGACGATCTGGTGTTCATGGGTTTTGCGCAGGCCATCCCGACACTGTTCCCGTTCGTCGAGTGCCAGTCCCGGCTGCTGGCGGCCTATGCGGTCGGTCGATATGCACTGCCCTCGGCAGCGGAGATGGAGCGGGTGATCGACGCCGATCAGCAGCTGCACGCCGGACACTGCACCGACCGGCCTCGGCACACCCAGCAGGTGGACTACTTCTACTACGAACACGACATCCGCGCCCGTGAATTGCCCGCCGGTGCGAAGCGGGCTGCCGGCAGAGAGCGTGTGGGGGTGACGGCATGACCTACACCGAGCTCACGTTCTACTCGGCGGGTGAGCGGTGCAGTGCATGGCATTTCACCGCCGCGGGCGACGGCTTCACCGGCCCGTCCGGGCGGCCGGTCGTGGTGATGGCACACGGCTTCGGTGGCACCAAGGATTCGGGACTGCAACCCTTCGCCGAACGGTTCAGTGAAGCCGGCCTGGACGTGCTGGCGTTCGATTATCGGGGTTTCGGCGCCTCCGAAGGGCAACCGCGCCAAAGTGTTTCGGTCGAGCGGCAGATGGCGGATTACACCGCCGCGATCACCGCGGCCCAAGGCCTACCGGGTGTCGACCCTCGGCGGGTGGTGTTGTGGGGCTCGTCGTTCTCCGGCAGTCATGTGCTGCGGGTGGCTGCGCAATGTGCCGACGTGGCCGCCGTGATCGGGATGACGCCGTTGACCAGTGGGCTGGCCGCCAGCCGGGCGGCGGTGGCGCACCGCGACGTCGCATCAGCGCTGCGCTGGACGCTGGCGGGGGTGAAGAGCCGAGTGGCGGTGGCCCGTGGCGGGCGGCCGACATTGATGCCTCTGGCGGCCAAACCGGGGGAGGCCGGCGCACTGGCGCTCGAGGGTGCGTACGACAGCTACACCGCGATCGCCGGACCGACGTGGCGCAATGAGGTGGACTCGGCGATTGGCATGGAGCTGGTGCAGATCCGCACCGGCGCCGCGGCCAAGGCGCTGAAATGCCCGGTGCTGATTCAGATTGCCGATTTCGACCGGTTCGTGCCGGCCAATTCGGTGATGAAGACGGCGGTGCAGGCCCGCGCGCAGGTCCATCACTACCCGTGCGATCACTTCGACGTCTGGCCGGGACACGACTGGTTCGAGACCGCCGCCGACGACCAGGTGAAGTTCTTGACCCGCACGTTGGTCACGGCGTGACTTTCCCCCGCGAGCAGACACAAAACCGTAGCTTCTTACGCGAAAAAGTGCGGTTTTGTGTCTGCTCGCGGGGGAAAAGTTAGGGGCGGTACAGCGCGGCGACGTCGTCGGGCCGCACCTTGAGCGCCGCATTGCGCGGGAGTGCGTCGACAACCGTCACGGCCACCGGCACGTGATGGCTCGGGAGTGCTTCACGGACCAGGTCTTTCAACTCGTCCTCGGTCGGCGCCACAGCGCCTCGTCTCAGCTCAACTGCGGCGAACGGCACCTGACCCAGGCGGGCATCGGGGACACCCACCACGCAAGCGTCGAGCACGCTGGGGTGTGAGATCAGTACCCGCCGAACCGTTTCCGGAAGAATCTTGAACCCACCACGGTTGATCGCGCCGTCGCCCCGGCCGTGCAGGGTCACGAACCCGTCCTCGTCCATCGACGCCAGATCCGTGGTGCGCACCCAGTCCGGTCCGATGACCTCGACGCTGGCTTCCAGCAGTCCGGCGCTGCCGGTCGGCACCTCGGCCCCGGTGTCCGGGTCGACGATACGAACGCGCACGCCGGGTAGGGGAGGGCCCACGCTGTCGGGTTTGTCGGCGCCGTAGCGCCGATATAACTCCGGTGTCCAGCTGCACACCGAGCCGGCGAATTCTGTTGCCCCATAGGCCCACAGCAGTGGGATTCCGTAGCGGCTCTCGAATTCCGCGCGCAGTTCCGGTTCCAACGGGCCGGAGCCGCCGGACAACCCCTCCAGGGAGGCCAGGTCCTCGGGCGCGACGTCGGCCTGCAGCAACATTCGGATGATGGCCGGTTGCACTCCGGCCCGGGTGATCCGGTGTGTCTTGACGGCGCGTACCCACGCGTCGACGCTGAATTTCTCCAGCAGCACCATGCGTTTACCCGCGCATGGCGCGGCCAACAGTTGGCAGACGCCGATGCTGCCGAACGGCCAGTACACCAGGGCCGGCGGGGTGTCCGGCCCGACCGCTTCGGTGCCTGAGCCGATCGTCATGCTCAGCACGGTGTGGGCAAGAACCTTGGTGGCCACCGGGATTCGCTTGGGTGGGCCGGTGGTGCCGCTGGTCAGGATGTGCAGGCCGGCCTGCTCCAGCTTCGGATCGTGACGACGGCCCGGCTGCCGGGGTGCCGTGACCGCGACCGTAAGGGGATCGTCGGACAGCGAGAGGACGGCCGAGCCCACTGAGCGCACCGCGGTGTCGAGTTCCGGTGTCAAATCGTCGACCTCGGCCAGGATCGCCGGCAATTTCAGGCTTTCGACGTCCCGCGCGATCCCGGAGGCCGATTGATACGAGTAGATCATCACCACCGGCCGCCGGCCGGCGATAAACCCTAGGATGGCTGCGGCGTGTGGCACGTGGTTGCGTACCACGATGCCGACCGGCTCATCCGTCGTGACTCCGGCGGCAGTCAGGGCGCCGTCGATGCACTCGATGAAATCCGTGATGGCGTTGCCCGAGTACCACTTTCGGGCAAACTCGATGAACGGCCGATCGCCGTACCGCTTGAGTCCGGCTGCCAGCGCGTCGGCGAAGTCGGTACCGATGGGGCTGGACACGGCGGGTCTCAGAACTGGGTGGAGCCCAGGTCGACGGCCACCTTGCTGGCGGTGACGAACCGCGACTCGTCACTGGCCAGCCAGCAGGCGGCGTCGGCGATGTCCTCGGGTTCGGCGATCCAGTCCGGCAGGAACGGTGTGACCATCTGCATCAAACCGGGGTTGGTCTCATTGGCCCGGTTGAGTGCGGCCATCATGTCGCCGGTGCCCATCGGGGTGTTGACTGCGCCGGGATGCAGGCTGTTGACCCGGATTCGGTGCTTGCCCAATTCGGCAGCGAAGGCGCGGGCCAGGCCGGTGACACCGTGCTTGCTGGCGGTGTAGTGCACCATGAACGGCTGCATCTTGATCCCGGCCGCGGAGCTGATCAGGATGATCGAGCCGCCGCGGCCGCCGTCGATGATGTGCTTAGCCCCGGCGATCACGGTGTTCCAGGTGCCCGTCAGGTTGATGTCGATGACGTCGCGGAACGATTCGGGGGTGGTCTCGTTCCACGCCTCGGGCACGGTGATGCCGGCATTGGCGACGATGATGTCGAGCCGACCGAACTCGGCCACCCCCTTGTCGACCACGGCCCGCAGCGCGTCGAGATCGCGAGTGTCGGCGGTGGCAGCCAGGATTCGCTTACCGGTGGCCTCGACCAGGCGCACGGTTTCGGCCAGGTCTTCGGGGGTCGCCGAGTCGTAGGGCACGCTCGGCGGCAGCGGCGCGGCGATGTCGATCGCGATGATGTCGGCGCCCTCCTTGGCCATTCGGACGGCGTGTGCGCGTCCCTGGCCACGGGCAGCTCCGGTGATGAACGCGACCTTTCCGGCCAGCCGCTCGGTCATGAATTCTCCTTAAGGGGTCTGCGGATGGGTTCAGAGCTGACGTTGGGCGGCCTTGACCAGCCCGCCGCCGATGATGAGTCGCTGGATCTCGCTGGTGCCCTCATAGAGGCGCAGCAGGCGGACCTCGCGGTAGATGCGCTCGACCGGTACCTCACGCATGTAGCCGGTACCGCCGTGGATCTGGACCGCGAGATCGGCGACATTGCCGGCCATTTCGGTGCAGAACAGCTTGGCGGCTGACGGGGCGATGCGACGGTCTTCGCCGGACACCCACTTGGCGGCGGCATCGCGCACCAACGCACGTCCGGCCATTACTCCGGTCTGCTGATCGGCGATCATCGCCTGCACGAGTTGGAAACTGCCGATCGGTTGGCCGCCCTGGGTGGCCGCGGCAGCGTAGGCAACCGATTCGTCGAGGGCGCGTTGGGCGGATCCGACGGCGAGCGCGGCGATGTGGACCCGGCCCCGGGCCAGGGAGGTCATGGCGGCGCGGTAGCCGACGTCCTCGCTGCCGCCGACGAGCGCGGCGTCGGGCACCCGCACGTCGGTGAAGGTGACATCGGCGGTCCAGGCGCCTTCCTGGCCCATCTTGGCGTCCTTGACGCCGACCTCGACACCGGCTGCCTCGGCCGGCACCAGGAACACCGCGATACCCGCTCCGTTTTCGTCGGCGGGCCGGGTGCGGGCGAACACCACGAACAGGTTGGCGGTGGGGGCGTTGGTGATGAACCGCTTCTGGCCGTCGATCACCCAGTCATCACCGTCGCGAATAGCCTTGGTGCGCAAGCCTGCCGGGTTGGATCCCGCTCCGGGTTCGGTCAGCGCGAAGGAGGCCACGACGTCACCGGAGGCAATGCCCTCCAGCCATCGGGTCTTCTGTTCGTCGGTGCCGAAGCCGACGAGAACCTGCCCGGCGATGCCGTTGTTGGTGCCGAACATTGATCGCAAGGCCAGCGAGGTGTAGCCGAATTCCATTGCCAGCTCGACGTCTTGGGCCAGGTTGAGACCCAAGCCGCCCCACTGTTGGGGGATCGCATAGCCGAACAGCCCCATGTCCTTGGCTTGCTGGCGAAGGTCGTCGGGCACCTTGTCGGTGGCCAGGATCTCGTTCTCGCGCGGCACCACGGCGGTGCGGATGAAGCTGCGGGTCTGCGCCAAGATCTCGGCGAAATCCTCGTCGCTGACTTCGGCGGGGGCCGCGGTGGTGGTCACAGGGCAGGCTCCATTTCTTCGCGCGGAATCCGGCGGGGTGATGACTTGCAATATCGTATATGAAATATGATCCTAGGCTGACAGAGCCCCCGGGATCGAAAGTTAGGTGATCAGGTGTCGTTGCTGACCGGTCAGACTGCAGTGGTGACAGGCGGTGCCCAGGGTCTTGGCCTGGCCATTGCGCGGCGTTTCATCGACGAGGGCGCCCGGGTGGTGCTCGGCGACGTCAACCTCGAGGCCACCGAGGCTGCCGCCCAGGAACTCGGTGGCCCGGACGTCGCGACGGCGGTGCGCTGTGACGTCACGTCCTCCGCTGAGGTCGAGGCGCTCGTGCGGGCCGCCGTCGAGCGATTCGGCGGGCTGGACATCATGGTGAACAACGCGGGCATCACCCGTGACGCCACCCTGCGCAAGATGACCGAGGAGCAGTTCGACCAGGTCATCGCGGTGCACCTGAAGGGCACCTGGAACGGCACCAAATCGGCGGCAGCGATCATGCGGGAAAACAAGCGCGGCGCGATCGTCAACATGTCCTCGATCTCGGGCAAGGTCGGCCTGGTCGGCCAGACCAACTACTCGGCGGCCAAGGCCGGCATCGTCGGCATGACCAAGGCGTCGGCGAAGGAACTCGCGTATCTCGGGGTCAGGGTCAACGCCATCCAGCCGGGGCTGATCCGCTCGGCGATGACCGAGGCTATGCCGCAACGGATTTGGGACGAGAAGCTGGCCGAGATCCCGATGGGTCGTGCCGGTGAACCCGATGAAGTGGCCAAGGTGGCGCTGTTCTTGGCCAGTGACCTGTCGTCGTACATGACCGGGACCGTGCTCGAGGTGACCGGCGGTCGGCACGTATGAGCACTCCCGAGGCGGTCATCTGCGAACCGGTCCGCACCGCGATCGGCCGCTACGGCGGCATGTTCAAGTCGTTGAGCGCCGTCGACCTCGGCGTCGTCGCCCTCAAAGGCCTGTTGGAACGCACCGGGGTGGCACCGGATCAGGTGCAGGACGTGATTCTGGGCCACTGCTATCCCAACAGTGAGGCCCCGGCCATTGGCCGCGTGGTGGCACTCGACGCCGGCCTGCCGATCACAGTCCCCGGGATGCAGGTCGACCGGCGCTGCGGCTCCGGGCTGCAGGCCGTGATCCAGGCCTGTATGCAAGTCCGCAGCGGTGACAACGATCTGGTGATCGCCGGCGGCGCCGAAAGCATGAGCAACGTCGCGTTCTACTCCACCGACATGCGCTGGGGCGGTGCACGTTCCGGGGTGCAGATCCACGACGGCCTCGCCCGCGGTCGTACGACCGCCGGTGGACAGTTCTACCCGGTGCCCGGCGGCATGTTGGAGACCGCCGAGAATTTGCGTCGCGAGTACGGCATCACCCGCGCCGAGCAGGACGAGCTCGCGGTGCGGTCGCATCGCAGCGCGGTGGCCGCCCAGGAATCCGGCGTGCTGACCGAGGAGATCATCCCGGTGACCGTTCGCGACCGAAAAGGCGAGCAGCTCATCGACACCGATGAGCACCCCCGTGCCGACACCACGGTCGAGGTTCTGGCCAAGCTCAAACCCGTTCTGCTCAAACAGGATCCAGAGGCCACCGTGACGGCCGGGAACTCCAGCGGTCAGAACGACGCCGCGTCCATGTGCATCGTCACCACCCCGGAGAAGGCCGCCGAGCTCGGACTGAGGCCGCTCGTGCGGCTGGTGTCGTGGGGTTCGGCCGGGGTGGCGCCCAACGTCATGGGCATCGGACCGGTGCCGGCCACCGAGGCGGCTCTGGCCAAAGCCGGTCTGCAACTGAGCGACATCGATTTGATCGAACTCAACGAGGCCTTCGCCGCCCAGGCGCTCGCCGTGATGAAGGAGTGGAAGTTCGGCGACGCCGACTTCGAGCGCACCAACGTCCGGGGGTCCGGGATCTCGCTGGGGCATCCGGTGGGGGCGACGGGCGGCCGCATGCTGGCCACCCTGGCCCGGGAGCTCGATCGGCGTCAGGCCCGCTACGGGTTGGAGACCATGTGCATCGGCGGCGGCCAGGGGCTCGCCGCGGTTTTCGAGAGGGTGGCATCGTGACCAGACTTGCGCAGACGCTGGGACTCACCGAGTTCCAGACCGAGATCGTTGCGACGGTACGGCAATTCGTCGACAAAGAGGTGATCCCGACCGCGCAGGAGCTCGAGCACTCGGACACCTACCCGCAGGCCATCGTCGATCAGATGAAGGACATGGGCCTGTTCGGGTTGATGATTCCCGAGGAGTACGGCGGGCTCGGCGAATCGCTGCTCACCTACGCGTTGTGTGTCGAGGAGCTGGCGCGCGGTTGGATGAGCGTGTCGGGGGTGATCAACACCCACTTCATCGTCGCGTACATGATCCGGCAGCACGGGACCGACGCGCAGAAGCAGAACTTCCTGCCCCGCATGGCCACCGGCGAGACCCGCGGGGCGTTCTCGATGTCCGAGCCCGAGCTGGGTTCGGACGTGGCGGCCATTCGGACCCGGGCCGCCAAACAGCCCGACGGCGATTACCTCATCAGCGGTCAGAAGATGTGGCTGACCAACGGTGGCAGTTCCACCCTGGTGGCCGCGCTGGTGCGCACCGACGAGGGTGCCGACAAACCGCACCGCAACCTGACGGCGTTCCTGGTCGAAAAGCCCACTGGCTTCGGCGAAGTCGTTCCGGGACTGACCATTCCGGGCAAGCTCGACAAGCTCGGCTACAAGGGCATCGACACCACCGAGTTGATCTTCGATGGTTACCGCGCCAGCGCGGACGACGTTCTCGGTGGCGTGACCGGCCAGGGCTTCTTCCAGATGATGGACGGGGTCGAGGTCGGTCGCGTCAACGTCTCGGCCCGCGCCTGTGGCGTCGGGATCCGGGCCTTCGAGTTGGCGGTGCGCTATGCGCAGCAGCGGGAGACGTTCGGCAAGCCGATCGCCGAGCACCAGGCGGTGGCCTTCCAATTGGCCGAGATGGCAACCAAAGTCGAGGCCGCCCACCTGATGATGGTCAACGCCGCCCGCCTCAAGGACTCTGGTGAGCGCAACGATGTCGCCGCGGGGATGGCGAAGTACCTGGCCAGTGAGTTCTGCTCGGAGGTCACCCAGCAGAGCTTCCGGATCCACGGCGGGTATGGCTACTCCAAGGAATACGAGGTCGAGCGGCTGATGCGGGATGCCCCGTTCCTGCTGATCGGGGAGGGCACCAGCGAGATCCAGAAGAACATCATCAGCAAGCGGCTGCTCTCCGACTATCGGGTCTGAGCCGTGTCCATCCCCGATTTCGCTTCTCGGCCACAGTTGGCCGAGGACGTGGCGCGGCTGATCCGGAGACGGATCTTCGACGGCACCTATCCGGCAGGCAATTACATCCGGCTCGAGCAACTCGCGGCCGAGTTGGGAATCAGCGTGACGCCGGTGCGGGAAGCGTTGTTCGGCCTGCGCACCGAGGGACTGCTGACCCAGCAGCCCCGCCGCGGGTTCCTGGTGCTGCCGGTGACCCGCCGCGACATCGATGACGTAGCCGGTGTCCAGGCCCACATCGGTGGTCAGCTGGCGTCGCGGGCCGCGGCGCAGATCACCGACAGCCAGCTCGACGAACTCGACCGGATTCAGGGTGAGCTGGAAGATGCCTACGCGCACAATGATCATGAGGCGGCGGTCCGGCTCAACCACGCATTCCACCGCGGGGTCAATCGCGCGGCCGAGTCACCAAAACTGGCCCAACTGATGTCCCAGATCACCCGGTACGCACTGGAATCGGTGTACCCGACGGTCGAGGGTTGGCCCGAACAGTCCACCCACGACCATCGCCGGATCCTCGCCGCGCTGAGGGAGCGGGACGGGGATTCGGCCCGTGCGGCGATGGCCGAGCATCTGTGTGCGGCCTCCAAACCGCTCACTGATCATCTCGACCGGCTCGGCGTGCTGGAGTAGCGATTTATCCCGCGAGCAGACACAAACCCGTACATCTCGGTGCAAAAATGTACGGGTTTGCGTCTGCTCGCCGAAGGAAGGTGAGCCAGGATGGCAGGGGTTCTCGACGGGATCCGCGTGCTCGATTACGGCAGGTTCATCGCCGCACCGTGGTGCAGCGCGATCCTGGCCGATATGGGAGCCGACGTGTTGCGGGTGGAGAAACGTGAAGGCGGCGAGGATCGTTGGGTGCAGGCGGTCACCGAAGGCGGTGAGGGCGGCACGTTCCTGCAGTGCAACCGCAACAAGCGTTCCCTGACCCTGGACTCCACGACGGCCGAGGGCGCCGAGATCACCCGCCGGCTGGTGGCGAGCGCTGACATCGTGATCGCCAACATGCCGGCTGCTGGGATGCGTTCCAGCGGGCTGGATTACGAGACCCTCAAGGCGGTCAAGCCGGACATCATCCTGGCCAGCGCCACCGCCTACGGAGAAGGCGGACCCTACAGCGAGAAGATCGGCTTCGACGGGGCCGGGCAGGTGATGTCGGGAGCGGTGTACCGACAGGGCCTGCCGGACCAGCCGATCCGAACGGTGGTGCCGTATGCGGACTTCGGCACCGCGCTCACGTTGGCGATCGGGGTGATGATGGCGCTGTATCACCGCGACAAGACCGGCGAAGGCCAGCACGTCGAGGGCGCGCTCCTGCCCACCGCCCTGATGCTGTCGAATGCGTTCTTGATCGAGCGGGAACTGCTGCAGGTCGACAAGCCTCGGATGGGCAACAAGGGGGCGTCGGTCGCCCCGTGCGACCTCTACCGCACCGCCGACGACCAGTGGGTGCTGCTGCAGGTGGCCGGACAACCGATGTTCAAGCGGTGGTGCCGGCTGGTGGGGCGCGAAGAACTGTTCGACGACCCACGCTTCGCCAACGACGACATCCGCTGGGCCAACGGCGACATCCTCAACGACATCATGGCGCAGTGGTGTGCCGACAAGACCAAGGCTGACGTGTTGGCGTTGCTGGAAAAGGCGAAAATGCCTGCCGCACCGCTGCATTCCACGCAGGACGTCCTCGACGATCCGCATGTGCAGGCCATGGGCTACCTACAGCGCGTGCCGTTCCCCGGTGCATCACGGGACGTGCCGATCATCGAGACGCCGTTCCGGATGTCGGCGACCCCGGGGACGATCCGCCGACGAGCCCCGCTGTTGGGCGAGCACACCGACGAGGTGCTGTCCGAGATCGGTTATGACGCAGCGCAGATCGCCGAGCTGCGGGCGAACCAGATCGTGTGACTCAGAGATCCTCACCGATCGCGTGTAGCGCCGCGAGTTGCTCACAGAAGTGTTCGGCACTGCGCGCCTGCACCGAGCAGTTGGCGACCGTGGCCCCAACCTCACGCAGCCGCTCGAGTCGACGGCGGGTGCCGGACGGGTCGCCGAGCGGATCCAGCGACACGCCGGGGGAGAGGACGACGTCGAAATCGGCGGGTAGCTGGTGGCGGCTGAGGAACTCGGCGATGGTGTCCGGCGAGAGGGCGAAAGGCATCCAACCGGTGCCCCATTCGACTGCCCGCCGTAGCGAGCGCTTGGTGCGCCCGCCCACCCAGACCGACACATCCGTGCGGGGTGCATGCGGTTCGATGGCGAAGCCGTCGACCACCGGCTGCCCCCAGGCGGCGCGCAGGGTGGCAATGTCACGGTCGGCTGCCGTGCCCCGATCGGTCCATTGGGCACCGAGAAGCTCGAACTCCTCGGTGAGCGATCCGACGCCGACGCCGAGGATGACTCTGCCGCCGCTGAGCCGGTCGAGCGTGCCGTAGCTCTTGGCCAGCGCCACCGGATGGTGATAGGGCAGCACGACGACGGCGGTGGCCAACCGGATCTGGCGGGTGCGGGCAGCCAGGAACGACAAGGTGGCCAACGGATCCCAGTACACCGTTCCGCGCACCCCGGCAGCCGAGGCGGGGATTCCGGTGTGCTCGGCACAGGTGAGGTGGTGAAAACCCAGCCGGTCGGCCGCCTCGGCCACCAGTGCCAGCTCGTCGGCGCCGGCGGTTGCCTCCCAGGGCGAGAACTCACCAGGGTGCTGCATCACGATGGGGGTGGAAAGTCCGAGCTTCATGTCGCTGCCTCCTTCACCCGGATCTTCGCAAAGCTGACGGAGGCGACGACGGCCAGGTCGTTGTCGGGCACGGTGAAGATCTCGACCTGGATCACCATGGAGCGCTTGCCGCTGTGCACGAGGCGCGCCACGGCACGCGCGGCGCCGGCGGTGACCGGCCGCAGATAGCGCAGGTTGAGGTCGGAGGTCACCACGCTGTGACCGGGTGGCAACTGGCGCATGGCGAGCTTGCCTGCGGCGGTGTCCACGAGCGTGGCGAGCAGCCCGCCCTGCAGTCCACCGTTGGTGTTGACCACGTGCCGTGCCACCGGAAGCTCGACGACGGCCTCGTCGTCGGAGCCTGGGGCATCCCGATAGCCGATCAGCTCGAACAGTTCGAAGATGTCAGCGGTCATCGGTCGGCATCCGTGTAGCGGATCATGCCGCGAATGTTGCGTCCCTCCAACATGTCCCGGTAGGCGTCGTTGATCTGTTCCAGGCGGTACTCGCGGGTCACCATGTCGTCGAGGTTCAACTCACCGAGCTGGTAGAGCGTCAGCAGATTCGGGATGTCGAATTGCGGATTGCCGCCGCCGAACAGGCTGCCCTGCAGACTTTTCTGCAGCAGGGTCAAACCGGCCAGGTTGAGCGTGGTGTCGTCGTCGACGACGTTGCCCATCGCGGTGAGCACGCACGTACCGCCCTTGGCGGTGAGCTGCATCCACGATTCCACCTGGTCGCCCTCGGTGCGCCCGACGGTGACGATGACCTTGTGACACATTCGTCCGCCGGTGGCAGCGGCGACCCCGGCAAGGGCGGTGGGCATGTCCGGGAAGGCCTCGCGGGCACCGAATTTCAGTGCCTGCTCGCGCTTCCATTCCACCGGGTCGACGGCGAAGATACGGCGGGCACCGGCGATCGCGGCGCCCTGCAGGGCCGCGGTGCCGACACCGCCGATGCCGATGACGGCCACGTCTTCACCGGGCCGGACGTCGGCGCTGCGGACGGCCGAGCCGTATCCCGTGGTCACCCCGCAGCCCACGAGGCAGGCCACCTCGAACGGGATCGACGGGTCGATCTTCACCACGGAGGTTCGGTGCACCACCACGTAGGGAGAGAAGGTACCGAGCAGGGACATGGGGATCACGTTCTGCCCCTTGGTCTGGACCCGGAACGACCCATCGGAGACAGAGGCACCGGCCAACAGGCCCATGCCCAGGTCGCACAGATTGCGTAGGCCGACCTGGCAGGCCGGGCAGCTGCCGCACGAGGGGATGAACGACATCACCACATGATCGCCGACCTGCAGACCCTCGGTGTCCGGGCCGACCTCCACGATCACCCCGGCACCCTCATGCCCGCCCAGGATCGGGAAGTCGGCCATCGGGATGTCCCCGGTCATTAGATGATGATCAGAGTGGCACAAGCCCGCCGTTTCCAGTTGTACCTTCACCTCCCCGGACCGCGGGTCGCCGATCTCGATCTCCTCGATCGACCACGGCTCACCGAAATTCCACACCAGCGCGCCTTTGGTTTTCATTGCCGGACACCTTCTTTCAACATGGCCCGCAGGGCGGAGTTGTCGATCTTTCCGGTGGCGCCGCGCGGCACGGCGTCCTCGTCTTCGAGCAGCGTCCACAACGTGGGCACCTTGAACGAACTCACGGCCGCAGCGGCCGCGGCGCGCACTGACTCGACCGTCAGCCCGTCACCCACCACGACCGCACCGACCCGGTTAATTTGGCCGTCAGGGACATTGACCACATGAGCGGCACGCACGCCGGTAATGGACCGCAGCGCCCGCTGTACTTCACTGGGGTACACGCTGGCGCCCCGGACCTTGAACATGTCGTCGGACCGGCCGCGGTAAAACAGGAACCCATCCTCGTCGAGGTAGCCGAGGTCGCCGGTGGGATAGTAGCCGTCCGGGGTGAACACCTGCTCTCGCGTGCGCCGACAGATACCTCGCATCAGGTGCGGGCCCCGGATCTGGATCACCCCGGTTTCCCCGTGCGGCAGTGGTGTTCCGGTGTCGGTGTCGACGATGCGGACGTCCATACCGTCGAACGGCTTGCCGCAGCTGCCCCACGCCGTCTCCGGCATATCGGTGTCGGCCCGGAATCCACAGTAGGGGCCGAACGACTCGGTCATGCCCAACAACGATGCCCGCGCCCCGGGGCGCGACCGTAGGCCCGCCGGCAACAGCGCCTCGAGACTGCCGGGTTGCAACCTGCTCAAATCTGCGGAATGCGCGTGACGGGCCAGCGCCTCGGCCTGCTCGGGCCAACCGCGGAAAAGTGTGACGCGTTCGCGTTGCAGCAGGGCCAGAGTCGAGTCCGGCCGTGGGATCGGCTCGGTGACCAGGGTGGCCCCGGCCATCAGGGCGGTGAGGATGCCTGCGCCGAAACCCCCGACCCAGAAGAACGGCATGGGCAAATACAGCCGGGTGTCAGCTGTGACACACCGTGCGTGCAGCCCAGATCGCACGGCACCCAGGGCGTTTCGGTGCGAATGTACGGTGCCCTTCGGCGCTCCGCTGCTCCCGGAGGTGAACATGATCACCATCGGGTCGCTTTCGCGCACTCGGTCAGCCAGCGCATTGGCGGCGTCGCGTGGTCCGGTGAACGCCAGTGCCTGCGCGGTGGTCCACACGGCACGCAGCGCGGGCAACTGATCCGGCTGTACCGGGTAGCGCTGGCCCCGGAACTCCTCGACCGATACCAGGAACTGCACCGATGCCATGCGAAGTTGTGCGGCCAGTTCACCGGGGCGCAACAGGGTACTCAACGGCACCAGGATTGCGCCGATCCGCATCAGCGCCACGGCGATGCGGACCCAGTCCACCCCGTTGGGCATGATGAGGCCAACGCGCGACCCCTTGGTGACGCCGGCTGCGATGAACCCGGCAGCTAATGCTGCGGTGTCGGAGTCGAGTTCGGCATAGGCAAGCCGGGATGCGGGGTCGATCACCATGGGCTTGTCTGCCATCACCGTCGCGTTCGCGCGTACGACGGCGTCTACGGTCAGAGTCGGGTCAGCCATCGAACAGTCCGGCCAGGGCGGGATAATCGATTTTGCCGCTCGACAACACGGGTATCTCGTCGCGTGGTATCACCGCGAACCGGCGCGGCACCTTGTAGGCCGACAACCGGGTTCGCAGTGCCCGACGAACCTCGTCCTCGTCGAATCGCGACGCGTCGTCCAGCGCCACGACGGCGGCCACGCTCTGCCCTCGTTCGGGATCAGGCAGTCCGATCACATGTGCCGAATAGCCGAGCGCCGCCAACGCCTTCTCGACTTCGCCGGGTGTGACGTTGGCGCCGGCGGTCTTGATCATCGACCCGGCCCGGCCGAGAAAGTAGACATGGCCGTCGTCGTCGACGCGCACCAGATCCCCGGTGTGGAACCAGCCGTCGGCATCGAAGCAGTCCTCGCGGTGGCGCCCGTAGTAGCCCTGCATGAGATACGGTCCGCGCACACACAATTCACCCGACGGCAGCACCTTCGTCTCGAACCCGGGTGCCGGCCGGCCGTAACTGCCGCGCCGATGTTCGGGCTGATCGCCCTCGTCAGCGTCGATCAACACCACGCTGCCGGTCTCGGTCATGCCCAGCATGTTGTGCCGTAGCTCTGGATCGGCGGGCCGGGAGTCGGGCGTCATGATCGGATACAGATTGCCGCGGCGCGCTGAAAACGTCCGGTCCGGGTAGCTGGGGTGCCGGGTCAGCTCGGTGATGCCGGCCACGAAACCATTGGTGACGGTGGGCTTCTCGGCGTCCAGCAGATCGAGGGTGGCGCCGGCGTCCTCGGCGGTCGAGCAGATCAAGGTGGCACCGGCAGTCATGGTGGCCAGCAGCCCGAACGCGAATCCGCCGATCCAGAAGAACGGGGAATTGCAGAACAACCGGTCAGTGGCAGTGAGACCGCGGATCTCGTTGAGACTTCTTTGATGCGCCAGCAGGCCGCCGTGCGTGTGCACGACGCCTTTGGGTGCGCCCGTGGAGCCCGACGTGTAGATGATCGCCAACACGTCAGATTCGTCGACGTCATCCTCCAACCCGGCCAGGTCTGGCCCGTCGGCGTGCGGCAGGTCGAACAGCACGTGCCGCAGGCACGGGGCCTTGACCCCGTCCAGGCGCTGCACATAATCGTGGTTGCGATAACTCCGCGCCGACAACAGGATCGCAGTATCGCTGTCGAGCAGTTGATGAGTCAGCTCGGTGGCGGTAAGGAACGTCGAATACGGCACCACCACCGCCCCGATTCGCGAGGCGGCCAGCATCGCCACCACGAAATCAATCCCGTTCGGGTACAGCAGCCCGACGTGCGTACCTTTGCCCGCGCCGAGGCGGATCAGCCCGCGCGCCACCGAGGCCGAACGGCGTTCGGCCTCGGTGTAGCTGATCCGGTCACCGCCGCAGATCAACAGCGGATGCTCAGTGCATCCGCGCAGGAGTCCGGGAACGGTGTCAGGCACTGGCAGAGAAGTACTCCCGTATGGCACCGAGATCGGCCTTGCCCGACGGAGTGCGGGGGATGGTGTCGACGATGGCGATCTTTGTGGGGACCTCGTATCGGGCCAGCCGACCCTGCAGGTAATCGGTCAATTCGGCCGCCGGGGCCGGCCCGCGCAACTCGACCATGGCCACCGGGGTCTCACCCAGTCGGTCATCGGGCATACCGATCACCGCCGCGCCCAGGACGGCGGGATGGCTTTCCAAAGCGGTGCGGACATCATCGGGCATCACCTTGAACCCGCCGCGGATGATGGCCTGGTCGGCGCGACCGAGAATCCAAACGAACCCGTCGGCGTCGATGCGGGCCAGGTCGGTCGTGCGCAACCAGTCGGCATCGGCGTCGAACTGCGCCGGTTTGACCTCCAGCAAGCCCTTTTCGCCTGCCGGAAGAACGGCGCCATCGGAGTCGACGACGCGTAGCTCGGCACCGGGATTGGCTCGGCCGACGCTGCCGCGTTTGTCTTTCCAGTACTTCTGGTGGTCGGTCAGTGTCCAACTGGCCACTCCACCGCCGAACTCGGTGGCGGCATACGACGTGAGCACCGGGATGCCGAACTTCTCGGTGAACGCGTCGGCGTCGTCGGCCGACAGCGGGGCGGTGCCGGAGGTGACAGCGCGAATCCCCGCCAGATCGTCGCGGGTGAGATCGGAGTGCAGCACCATGCGCAGCGCGGCGGGCACCAGTGACACCGCCTTGGGGTGATGCTCCCGGACGGCATCGGCCCAGCGTCGCAGTTCGAACTTGGGCAGCAGCACGAACGGCCGCGCCTCGGCGATGCACAGCAACACCCGGAACACCCCACCGACATGCACCAGCGGTGAGTTGACGATCGCCACCCCGCGGCGCAATTCAGTGGGCGCCGCGGCATTCTCGGGATCACGGCCGATCACGCTGCGGGCCAGCATGTCGTAGGTGAGGTCGACGCGTTTGGGTGGCCCGGTGGTACCGCTGGTCAGCATCCACACCGCCACGCCGGGACGGCCCGCGTCGGCCGCTGGGCTCGGGGCCGGCGTGACCTCGGGCTCGGTGTCGAGATCGCGGATGGCCACCGTCGTCGTTGTGGGGGAGGGCGTGGCCAGGGTGGCGAGATCGTCTGCCAGGCCGATCAACACCGGCAGGGCCAGGGCTTCGACGTCGGCTCGGGTCCGCTCGTCACCACGCGAGGGATTGATCACGACCACGGTGCCACCGGCGGCCAACACGCCGAGAAGTGCTGCCACATGGGCGGGTTGGTTGCGCAGCATGATCCCCACCCGGGTGCCGGCCGATACCGCACCGATGCGCCGGGCCAGGCTGGCAAGTTGACCCCAGGTGACCCAGTCGCCGTCGTATTGGATCGCGCGGGCAGTCGGCTCCAAGTCGAGCACATAGGAGATGCGTTGCGAGAGCGGATGAGTCATCACCGGATCCAGGGCTTGTTCTTAGTCAGCGGGCGCTCGGCCAACTCGGACTTGGCGATCGGGTTGCCCAGCCGGGTGTAGATCAGCCCCTGGTCCATGGCGGCCCGGTACGGCTTGTCCAGGGATTCCCAGATGGCCTTGACTGTGCCCTGGGTGGCGGTCGGCGGTTTGGCGGCGATGCTCGCCGCGATCTCGTGCGCGCGATCCCAGAGCTCGTCGCGGGCCACCACCTCGGTGACCAGACCGATCCGCAGCGCAGTCTCCGCGCTGACGCGTTCGTCGTTACCCATCAACGCCATTCGCAACGTGTCGCCGAGTCCCACCCGACGCATCAGCCCGATGGGCTCGAGGGCCGAGACCAGTCCCGCGCTGACGTGCGAGTCGAAGAAGGTGGCCTCTTCCGAGCAGATCACGACGTCGGCCTCGTTGACGAAGTACAACGCACCGGCGGTGCACATGCCCTGTACCGCGCACACCACGGGCTTCCACATCTTCTGCCACTTCGGGCTGAGAAGCTCACCTGGATCCTCGTGGTTCCAGACGATCTCGGGTTGCCCGTAACTGGACTTGACGTCCAACCCGGCGCTGAACGCCCGGTCGCCGGCCGCCCGCAGTACGACGGCGTTGATGCCCTCGTCCTCCTTGATGGCATGCCAGGCATCGCGCATCTCGTGGCACATGGTGCGGTTGAACGAGTTCAACGACTCGGGCCGGTTGAGGGTCACCGTAGCAACGCGAGCGTCGTGGTCCCGATCGAGCAGGATCGTGTCCATGGCTTACCGCGCCTGCCAGTTGGGCTTGCGCTTCTCCACAAACGCCCGCGGGCCTTCCAGCGCGTCCTCGGTGCGCACCACGCGCTCGCGGAAGGTCTCGGCCAGAATCTCGCCCTCGTGTAGCGGCAGGTCCAGGGTCTTGTGAATGGCCAACCGGGTGCCCCGAACGGCCAGCGGCGCATTGAGACACACCGTGTCGGCGATCTCGTGGGCACGTTCCAGCAGCTTGCCGTGTTCCACGATCTCGGTGATCAGTCCGAGCTCGTAGGCCCGTTCGACGGTCATCCGCTCGTGCTTGCCCATCAACGCCATCCGTAGCGCCACCGAACGCGGCAGCGCGCGGGCGAGCCGCACCATCTCCCGGGCGGCCACCAGGCCGATGCTCACGTGCGGGTCGAAGAACGTGGCCTGGTCCGAGGCGATCACGATGTCGCCGGTGGTGACCCAATCCAGTCCGGCGCCACAGCAGATCCCGTTGATCGCCACGACGACCGGTTTGGCCATCGTGCGAAACGGCGGAGTGCCTTCCTGGGGTGCCTCCCACTGCTCGTAAGTGGACAGGTAGGGCCGCTCGTTGACGACCTTGCCGTCGCCGGGTATCTCTTTCACGTCGGCTCCGGTGCAGAACGCCCGGCCGGTGGCGGTGACGATCATCAACCAGACGTTGTCGTCGTTCTCGGCTTCGGCGTAGGCCGCCCGCAACTCGGTGATCATGTGTGGCGACAGCGCATTGAGCGCCTCGGGCCGGTTCAAGGTGATGGTGGCCTTGTGGCCGTCCACCTCGTATTTGATGGTGTCGTAGGTGACAGACGCAGTCATGTGTTCCCCTTATCGGCCTCGGAAGTCCGGGTCGCGGCGTTCCCGGAACGCGGCCAGGCCTTCTTTGAAATCGGTGGTACGGCAGGAGAGTTCCAAATTGGACAGTTCCTGGTTCATGGTCTGATTCAGGCTCGCGTGCTGACCGAAGGCGATGGCCTGTTTGGCCAGACCGATCGCCACAGTGGGGCCGGCGGCGAGCCGGGCCAGCAGCTCCTCTGTGGCGGTGTCGAGGTCAGGGGCGGGTACCGCGGAGTGGATCAAACCCCAGTCGGCGGCCTGTGCGCCGCTGACCTTCTCGCCCAACAGCAACATGCGCTTGGCGCGGGCAACTCCCGCCAGCCGCGGCAAAAGCCAGCTCGCCCCGGAGTCGGGGGTGAACCCGCGGCTCATGAACGGTTCCCAGAACGTCGCCCCGGTGTCGGCGATCGTGAAGTCGGCGGCCAGCGCCAGATTGCAGCCAAGGCCTACCGCCCAGCCCCGCACCGCGCAGGCCACCGGTAGCTGGATGGTGGCGACCAGTTCGATGATCCGGTGCGCGGTGTGCGGGATCCGACGGACCAGATCGCCGGTGCGGGGCCGTTCTCCACTGCTGTTGGTGGCAACCCAGTCCGCCCCGGTGCAGAAGTGCTCGCCGGAGCCGGTGATCGCGATCGCCCGCAACGAGTCATCGTAGGCGGCCGCCGACAGGGCGGCCACGAGAGTGTCGACCATGTTGTGGTTCAACGAGTTTCGTCGTGACGGCCGATTCAGGGTGATGCGAAGGACGGCACCGTCGCGCGACGTCGATATCGCCTCGTCGCTCATCAGAAACCCGCCTCCCAAAGCCATACAGTTGCCCATACAGTAGACGATGCGATTACTATCCTGTACAAGTTAGCAAGGAAAGACCGTCGGCGGAACAGTGGAGGGCAGGGTGCCGGCACATCGGATACGTCAACCTCGGGTGGCCGAGATCGTGGCATCCAAGCTGCGCGACGACATCCTGTCCGGCCGCCTGCGGGAGGGGGACGTCCTGCCCACCCAGGAGAGTCTGTTCGGTGAGTTCGGGGTCAGCCCACCTGCATTGCGCGAAGCCATCCATCTGTTGGAGACCGACGGGTTGATCTCGGTACGCCGTGGAAACGTCGGCGGCGCGGTGGTGCAGATGCCCTCGGCCGACCGCACCGCCCACACGATCGGCATGGTCCTGCAGACCCGGTCCGCCACGCCCGCCGACGTGAGCGAGGCTCTCCTGCATCTGGAGCCGATCTGCGCCGGGATGTGTGCTGCTCGGGAGGACCGTGCGACCGAAGTGGTTCCGTTTCTGCAGGCCGAGATCGACCTGCAGACCGCGCAATTCGACGATCTGTCGCACTACGTACCCAATGCCCGACGCTTTCACGAGGCGTTGGTGTCCCGTTGTGGCAACGAGCCGATGATCCTGCTGATCGGTTCGTTGGAGTTGATCTGGTCGGCGCACGAATCGTCGGTGTGGGGGGACGATGTCGATCAGGAGACGATGCGCGCCGCATTGCGCGATCACCAGCGGCTGCTGGACGCGATCGCCGAAGGAAACCCGGCCCGGGCGACCAAGCTCGCCGCCGACCACCTGACCGCCGCACGGCGCACCACGCTGGCCGCCGGTTACGACAAAACCATTGAAGCGAGGCTGATTTCGAATGACAGATGACCGCGTGCTCTTCGAGGTCGACGACGATCACCGGATCGCCACCATCACGCTGAACAACCCGAAGCAGCGCAACTCCTACGACGCCGCGATGCGCGACGAGCTGGCCCGCCACCTCGACGTCGCGGCGGACGACGATGACATCACCGTAGTGCTGCTGCGCGGCGCCGAGGGAGTGTTCAGTACCGGTGCGGACATGAACAATGCCTACGGCTGGTATGGCGACGGTAAGAAAGAAGAGCAGAAGAAGTCACGTCCCAGCCAGCGGCGGCGTCTCACCGTGGACCGCAAGTCCTTTGGCTTCTATCACAACTTCATGGGATTCCCGAAGGTCACCGTGGGGGAGATCAGCGGCTACGCGCTCGGCGGCGGATTCGAGATGGCGCTGATGACCGACATCTCCGTCATCGCCCGCGACACCAAGATCGGGATGCCGGCCGCGCGGTTCCTCGGCCCGGCGCTCGGAAGCCTGCACATGTTCTTCCACCGCCTCGGTCCGGTGCTGGCCCGGCGGCTTCTACTCACCGGCGACATCATCGAGGCCGGTGCCGTCGAACATCTGGGCATCTTCACCGACACCTGTGCCGCCGACCAGGTGACGGCGCGGGCGCAGTACTGGGCGACCAAGGCGGCCAAGATGCCCGCCGACGGGGTGGTGATCGCCAAGGAGGCCTTCCGACTGGTCGAACAGAGCCAGGCCTACCAGGGCGAAGAAGTGGCCAGCTACCTCTTCCACGCCTACGGCACCAATTTGCAGTTCTCACCCGGCGAGTTCAACTTCGTCAAGACCCGGGCCCAACACGGCACCAAGGAGGCGTTCCGGCTGCGTGACGAGCATTTCCACGTCCCGGAACCGCAGTGAACCGGACTCCTGGTACGTTTACACAAGCACTCGATATCGTAAAGGTGGAACCATGCCAACACCCGTCATCGTGGGCGCTGCCCGCACTGCGATCGGCCGCTCCTTCAAGGGGACGCTGGTCAACACGCCGCCCGAAGATCTGCTCGTCCCGGTCCTGGCTGAGGTTGTTCGCCGGGCCGGTATCGCCCCGGAGGCGATCGATGATCTGATCATCGCCGAATCGAACTACGGCGGCGGCGATCTTGCCCGCTACGCCGCTGACATCCTCGGCTGGCAGTCGGTACCGGGTCAGGCCGTCAACCGGCACTGCGCGGGCAGCTTGACCGCGATCGGCAATGCATCCGCGCAGATCGGTTCCGGCATGGAGCGCGTGTTGATTGCCGGTGGCGTGCAGTCGCTGTCCATGACGCCGCTGACCAACTGGCGGATCCCCGGGCCGGAGCTCAAGTTCGAGGAGCGCTGGATGACGCCCACGCACGTGGAGACGCCGGATGCCCCTATGCGCGACATGTCGATCACCGTCGGCTGGAACACCGCCCAGTCGGCCGGGCTGACCCGCGAGGACATGGACGCGTGGGCCGCCCGGTCACATCAGCGCGCGATTGCCGCGATCGACGCCGGCAAGTTTGTCGACGAGATCGTCCCACTCAAGATCACCCAGCCCGACGGCTCGGTCACCGAGTTCAATGTCGACGAGCATCCGCGTCGCGGCACCACCGTCGAGAAGCTCGCCGAACTCAAGGTCCTGCATCCGGAGATCGAAGGTTTCTCCATCACCGCGGGCAACAGCAGCGGCACCAATGATGCTGCCGCTGCTGTCGCCCTCGTCGATGCCGACTATGCCGCGGCCGAGAAGCTGGACGTCCTGGCCACGGTCAAGGCCTGGGCCGCGGTCGGGGTCGCGCCGCGCGACACCGGCCTGGGCGGCGTCAAGGTGATCGGCAAGGTCTTGGACCGGGCCGGGCTCAAGCCGTCGGATGTGGCGCTGTGGGAGATCAACGAGGCCTTCGCCTCGGTGCCGATCGCCGCGGTCCGCGAGTACGGGCTCGATGAGGAGTTGGTGAACTTCTCCGGCAGCGGCTGCAGCCTGGGACACCCGATCTCGGCATCGGGCGCCCGCATGGTCACCACGCTGGTCTACGAACTGAAGCGCCGCGGTGGCGGCATCGGTGTCGCCGCGATGTGCGCCGGCGGTGGCCAGGGCGGCGCAGTCGTCATCGAGGTTTAGCGCGTTTGGCGTGCGCCCGATGGGGAGGATCCGCTGTGGTCTCCCCATCGGGTTCCGCCTTGCCCGCTGCTTGATAGTCGTCCAACTCCGCGCGGACGGCTTCGTCGAACGCGCGGTCCAGGCTCGCGTGGGCGAGTCGTCGGGCCGCCCTGCGCATGGTGTCCACCAGGTCCGCGGCCCAGGCGAGTTCGGAATCATTGGTGGGTAGCCAGCCAGGCCCCCGCTGGCGGACCACTTCGGTATGCCCCCCGCGGGTCATCTCGCGCGCTGCGGCATCGAGCTTCTTGTCAACCGCCGCACTGGTTTTCAGAAGAATGTCGAGCGGCATTCCGCGGGCGACGAGTGAGGCGAAGTCATCGACGAGCCGCACATCGGTGACCGAGTAGACGTTCTCCTCGGCCGTCGGTGCGATCAGGCCCTGGTTGGTCAGTCGTCGCAGCATCGTCGGGTCCAGCTCACCGAGCCGCTCTTCGAGTTCATCGAGGGACATGGTGCGCGGCTCGGGGTGCGACCACGGCGCGGTGACCAACTCTTCGAGATCGGAAAGATCCAGGACGTCGACGAGGTTCTGACCGCGCTGCAAGCCGGTCAGGAACTTCGTGATGTGCTTGAGGGTGAAGCCCTCACCGAGCAATCGGGTGATGGCGCGCAGTTGCCGCAGATGGCGATCGGTGTAGATGGCCACCCTGCCCCGACGCTGGGGCCGGGGCAGGAGCCCGTTGTCCTGGTAGACGCGCACGTTCCGGGTTGTTGTCCCCGCCTCCCGAGCGAGGTCGTCAATCCGATACTCGGTCACCACGAAATCCTATCCGGTGGGCAGGGGATCGGCGCTGACCTGCGCCACGGCGCTCTCGTTGTCGCGGCCCGCCGCGGTCTCACTGTCCCGGCGTGCAGTGATCTTGTAATCGTGCAGGTTCACCGTCTTGAGCTGATTGACGTACTGCGTGGCGAACCCCGGGTACATGGTCGCGTTGAAACCGTCCTCGGTCAGGTACCAGCTCTGGCAACCGGAATTCCACGTCGTCGACTGCAGACGGCGTTGGATGTCCTCGTTGTAGCGGTCCTGGGCTTCCGGGCGGACATCCAGTGACTTCCAGTCGTACCGCAGAACAGTGGAGATCGCCTCGACGATGTAGTTGATCTGGGCTTCCATGTACACCAGGGCGGAACTGTGTCCGGGCCCAGAGTTCGGACCGAACGTGAAGTACAGATTGGGGTAACCCGATACTGCGACGCTGCGGTAGGCGTAGGCACCACGACTCCATTCGGCGGCCAGCTCCCGCCCGTCGATGCCGGTGATCGCGAATGGCGTGCCGGTCTTGCAGACATCGAAGCCGGTGGCGAACACGATGCAGTCGAATTGATGCTCGATGCCCTCGACGGTGCGAATCCCGTTGGGAGACAGGCGCGCAATCGGCCATGTCACGAGCTTGCAGTTGTCGGATTGCAGGGCGGGGTAGTACTCGCTGGTCATCAGCAGTCGCTTGCACCCGGCGGAGAAATCCGGGGTGAGCTGTCGCCGCAACCACGGATCCTTCACCTGCAGACGTAGATTGGCGATGCTGACCGCCTCGACGACGCGGGTGAACGGGCTGTCCCACACCACGCCGAGGGCGACCGACTCGTGCCCCCAGTACCAAGCGCTGCGCATGAGGCTCTGGGTGAGCGGAAGCGTTCGGTAGAGACGCTTGAGCCAGCTGCTGGTCGGGGTGTTGACCCTCGGCAGCACCCACCCTGGGGTGCGCTGGAAGACCTTGACCGATTTGGCCGTCTTCACCAGCTCCGGCACGATCTGCACTCCGCTGGCACCGGTCCCGATCACCGCGACCCGTTTGTCCGTGAAATCGTAGTCGTGGTCCCAACGGGCGCTGTGAATCTTGTGGCCCTCGTAGGTATCGATGCCCGGGATGTTCGGGAAACTGGCGTTGGCCAGGGGGCCGGAGGCGACGATGACGTTCCGGGCCCGCACCGGGTCCCGGCCGTCCAGCTCCACGGTCCACTCACCGGCAACCGCATCGTAGGAGACACCGACGACGGTGTGGCCGAACCGGATCTTCGGTGCCAGACCGGACGATTCGACCATGCCGTCGATGTACTCGAGGATCTCCGCACTGCCGGAATAGGTGTGCGACCAATCCGGGTTGGCCGCGAAACTGTACGAGTACAACCGGGACGGGATGTCGCAGGCTGCACCGGGATAGGTATTGTCGCGCCAGGTCCCGCCGACGCGGGTATCGCGCTCGAATATCACGAAGTCGTCGACGCCCTGGGCCGCCAGGCGGATGGCCGCGCCGATGCCGGCGAATCCGGCGCCGATGATGGCAACAGACGTGGAAGAAGAAGTCATCTCGTCGATTGGTCCCTTCAGGCGACGGGTTCGTAGGTCAGTTCCTGCGACCAGGTCGGGGTGTTCTGGACCAAAGACATCGGGATCACGCCGGTGATCTTGACCAGGGAATCGGCCAGCCAGTGATACTTGGAGGTCCGGTCGATCACCTTGCGGCTCTGCCACGAGATGATCCGGTACATCGGCAGGCGCCGGGCGAATTCGCTTCGCTCGCCGACACTTTGGAATCTACGCATCGCCTGGTACAGCCGGTCCTCGTTGACGCCCATCTCGACGATGTTGTCGCGCATCTTGTTCAGCAACGGGAAGTAGCTGAGCACACCGACCAGGAAGGTGGGCTTGATCCACCCGCCCACCAGCTCGATGAGCAGCTTGCGCATATCGGCATGGCCCAGTATGTCCATCACCTCGAAGTCGACGGCCAGGTGTCGGGACTCATCGGAGTTGATCCGCTTGAACACCTCCTGGGCCACCGGATCCTTGACCTCGTCGGTGATGAACTTGATGAGTGCCCCGTCCAGTGCCACCTCGAGCATGGGGATGACTGTGCCGAGGAACGTCAGCCCCATTCCGTCCGAATGTTTGTCGAGCCAGTTGATGACCAGTTGGACGTTGACGTTCGGCGGTGGGATCTCGTCGTTTTCGAGCATGCCCCATCTGCGCATCAAGGCCAGCTCGGCGTTGGCGTGCTTCTGCTCTTCGGCGTGGAAATGCTCGTAGATGCTCTTGAGGGTCGGATTCGGTGCTTTCTTCGCCAGGGCGGCAAAGCCCCGGGCGCCGACGTTCTCGATCCACATCAGGTCGGTCATGAACGGCTTGAGCTTGGCATGCAGCTCGGGCTCGATCAGCTCGGCTCCCGGTGCGTCCCAGTCGATGTCGACCAGGGCCCACTGCCGGTCCTTGATCATCTGCAGCATGTTGTCGAGATCCATCGCCATGGTGCGTCCCTTCTCGAAATAGCGGTTCAGTTGTGTCCGGAGGCGTCAGTCTTTGGGTAGAACGCGGCCGAGCAATCCGGCGCCGCGGACATAGAGACCGGGGAAGTGCCGCTTCAGGTGCCAGATGACGGTGGCGTCGATCTGGGGCACCACGTAGAGCCGGCCGGCGTCGTGGGCGTCGAGGGTGCGGGCGGCCACGTTGTCCGGCGACAGTCCGGTCCACCGGGCGAGTTGCTGGCTGAGATTCATGGAGCCGGGCGTGATGCGGCCGTCCTGAAAGACGTTGGTCTTCACGAACGTCGGGCACAGCACCGTGACCGCGACACCTGCACCGGCAAGCTCGGCGGCCAGTGTCTCCGACAGTGACATCACGCCCGCCTTGGAGACGTTGTACGGAGCCATCGACGGGGCGGCGGCGAATCCCGCGGCCGAGGCCACGTTGATGATCCCGCCGCGGCCGGCCTCGCGCAGGATGGGTGTGAACACCTCACACCCGTACACCACCCCCCACAGGTTGATTCCGAGCGCCCAGTCCCAGTCTTCGAATCCGATGGCGCCGACGGGCTTACCGCCGACACCGACGCCGGCGTTGTTGATCACCAGCGTCGGTGGGCCGCCGAAGACGCTGTTGGCTTGCTTGGCCAACTGCTCGATCGCGCTGCGATCCGATACGTCGCAGACCACCGCGTGGCCCTTCCCGGTGGGAAGTTCACCGATCAGCTCCACCGTCTCGTCCGCCCGGTCACCATCGATATCCGCGCAGACGACCTCGCCACCCCTCCGGGCGAGCTCGAGCGCGAACGATCGGCCGATGCCGCTACCTGCACCGGTCACCACCGACTTCGCGTTGGTGCAGCGCCGGTCACCGCGAAACGCGTTGAGCAGCATGTCGATTCCGAACATCAGGACACCTCCATGTGGGTATCGGGCTTCCTCAGGGCGGAGGAGATGAACCATGCTGCCCGGCGCAGCGCCAGTCCGGCTTCGGGTGCCAGTCGTGGCAAGGCCTGGAACACATGCACCATGCCAGGCCAGACTTCGAGGATGCTCGTCCCGCCAGCCTTTCTCACCTCGGCGTCGAGGTGGCGCGCGTCCGCGCTGAGCATTTCGAACTCGCCCACCTGGATCAGCATGGGCGGCAGGCGATCTGCTTTTCGGAAGGAAAGGCGCAGCCGCGGCTGATCGGGGTTCTGGGCTGTGGTGTAGAGACGGACCAGTTCCCGCGCGGCGATGGCGGACATGGCCGGATCGCGTCGCACCGTTTCCTGTTGCAGTGCGAGCTCCATGGTGAGGTCGATCAGTGGAGAGAACAGCACCACCGCGGCGGGCTGGAAACCGGGTTCGTCGGCATGCTCGAGCAGCAGGTCGCAGGTGAGGTGTCCACCGGCGGAGTCTGCCGCGATCACGACATCGGATGCGGCATATCCCTGATCGAGCAACCAGCGATAGCCGGACTCGACGTCTTCGGCGGCAGCGGGGAATCGGTGTTCGGGTGCCAATCGGTAGTCGACCGAGAAGAACGGCATGCCGGTGGCCTCGGACAGCTGTGCCACGAGCTTGCGGTGTGTCCGCGCCGAGCAGATCACGTACGCGCTGCCATGCACGTAATACCCAGCGCGTGTGCCGAACTCCACGCCGGGCCCGAGCACCCATTCGCCACGGACGCCGCGCTGGCGGACCGGGACAACCCTGGTGCCGTCGGGCATCGTTCCCAATGTCCCCATGATGGTGGCGATCAGCCCGCGGGAAAACCACACCCCGGAACGATTCATCGGGATGACGCCGGTGAGATTGCCCAACGTCCACCGAGTGATGGCCGCCGCGACCACGGCACGCCGGGAACGCTCGGTGGGCACCGCCGGTAGGTCGGGTGAGGCAACTGCAGTCACGCGGTTCACGTCACCACAGACTGTTACATTTGTCAATGTAACAATAGGCGATGACGCAACCGATCGAGTGAGTCTGGCGGAGCACGAAAACGCCCGGACGAGAGCAGGTCCGGGCGACGTGGGTTGGTGAAAGTGCCAGAAGCAGCCGGGATGCGGCTCCAGGTCAGAAGGCGCCTACTTGCGCTTACCTTTCGCGGCCTTGCCGGCGTTGGCGTCGATCCGGGCGGCCGCATGGTCGAGAATGCATTCCAGGCCGTACTCGAAGTTCTTCTCGTCGGCCGCCCCGATGCGGTGGCCCTCGCTGGTGACCTGCGCCAGCAGTGGGGTCACCTCGGGATCGATGACCATGCTCTCTTCGTAATAACCCGGCGCGTTGTCGTCGGCCCGATTCTTCTCGTAGAGCCGGTGCAGCACGACCGATCCGCGCACGTGCACCGACACCGCCGAATAGGTGTCGAAGGCGTCCTCGACCGACAGTCCGGCTTCCACCAGGCCCGAGATCGCGGTTTCCATTTCCTGGACGCCCAGGCGGGCGGCGCGGGGGCTCAGCGCGGACCGGATGAGAATGAGGTCACACAGAATCGGATTGGCGATGAAGGCTTTTCGCATCGTCCTGGCGTGGTTGGCCAGTGACTCGCGCCAATCCTTGGCCTCGACATAGGGGGTGGCCACGACGAACTCGCGCAGGGCGCGGTCGGTCATCGCGTTGAGCAGGTCGTCCTTCTTGCGGAAGTACCAGTAGATGCTCGTGACGCCGACGCCCAGATGTTTGCCCAGAAGCGGCATGCTGAGGTTGTCGATCGAGACCTGTTCGGCGAGTTCGAAGGCGCCCTTGATGATGTCGTCGGGATTGATGGACCCGCGTTCGCGCCGTTGGCGTTTCTCCGCGGTCGGTTGCTTTGCCACTGCGGGCACCTCCATCGAAGTCGATACTGTCCGAGCCGTCCCTGCGCCGCGGGTCAATCGCAGGTGAATTTACCGTCGGCTACCACTTGAACTGCGCCTATGCGCGCGTGTCGCGGGGGCTTGTCGCTGTCAACCTTACCGGTAGCCCTTCTGTGTGTGCCGTTCAGCGTGGGTGCCGCGGCGTCGCTCGGCTATCGCCGGCGAGCCGCCATCGCAGTACTGTAATCCCTATAGTAGGCTTTTCGGCGGTTATTGGGCTGCGAGTAAAAGGGGCATTGATGTCGGACGAAGTTCTCACAGAGCGTCGGGGTCGAACACTCATCATCACGATCAACCGTCCGGAAGCGCGTAACGCGTTCAACCTGGCGGTGGTTCAGGGTCTTGCCGACGCCATGGACGAGCTTGACGACACTGCTGAGCTGTCGGTGGCGGTGCTCACCGGTGCGGGCGGAAACTTCTGCGCCGGCATGGACCTCAAGGCGTTCGCTGCGGGGGAGCTGCCCTATGTACCCGGGCGCGGCGCTGGTTTCACCGAGCGTCCGCCACGCAAGCCGCTGATCGCCGCCGTCGAGGGATTCGCGCTCGCCGGTGGTACTGAACTCGTCCTCGCCACCGACCTCGTGGTGGCGTCCAAGGTCGCCAAGTTCGGCATCCCGGAGGTCAAGCGCGGTCTGGTGGCCGGTGGCGGTGGCCTGTTGCGACTGCACCAGCGCATCCCGTACCAGAAGGCGATGGAACTCGCACTCACCGGTGACAGCTTCACCGCCGAGGAGGCCGCCGCGTGGGGCTTCGTCAACAAGCTGACCGAACCCGGTGCCGCGCTCGACGGTGCGCTCGAGCTCGCCGATCGAATCACCGCCAACGGGCCGCTGGCAGTCGCGGTGACCAAAGAGATCATCGCGTCGTCCTCGGAATGGTCGTCCGACGAGATGTGGAAGAAGCAGGGCGAACTGCTCGGCCCGGTGTTCTCTTCGAACGACGCCAAGGAAGGCGCGATCGCGTTCGCCGAGAAGCGCGCCCCCAACTGGACCGGTTCCTGAGTCCGGCGGGCAGGGGCGGAGCGACCGGGGGAGATATTTAGGCCATGGATCTCGGATTCGCAGGTGCGGCCACCGTTGTCGTCGGCGGTGGCCGGGGCATGGGTTTCGCGACGGCGCAGTGCCTGGCCGAGGACGGCGCCCGGATCGCGATCGTCGGACGTTCGCGTGACGTACTCGATGCCGCGGCCACCGAACTCGCACGGATCGGGTCGCCGGAGGCCATCGCGATCGTCGCCGACACCTCGGACGGCTCACAGGTCGACCGGGCGTTCGCCGAGGTAGGGGAGCGCTGGGGTGAACTCAACGCGCTGATCAACACGGTTGGCCCCGGTGCCGCCGGCAACTTCGAGGAGTTGACCGACGATCAGTGGCAGGAGGCGTTCGACTCCGGTCTGATGGGGATGGTGCGCTGCGTGCGGGCGGCGCTTCCGTTGCTGCGCAACGCCGAATGGGCTCGCGTCGTCAACTTCTCGGCGCACTCCACCCAGCGGCAGAGCACGCGGCTGCCGGCCTACACCGCGGCCAAGGCCGCGCTGAACAGTGCGTCGAAGAACCTCTCGCTGTTGCTCGCCAAGGACGAGATCATGGTCAATGTGGTGTCCCCGGGCAGCATCTCGTCAGAGGCCCTGCGGGGCTGGGCCGATACCGTGGGCGTCGACGGCGACGATCCTTACGCGCTGATGGCTGCCATCGACGAGCACTTCGGTCATCCAGCTCACTTGCCACGCGCCGGCCTGCCCAGCGAAATCGGTCCTGTCGCAGCATTTCTCGCGTCCAAGAGAAATTCATACATGACCGGGGCGAACGTCAACGTCGATGGTGGTAGCGACTACATCTGAGGAGGGCTCATGGCGACGGCATCCGAGGCACGTGACTGGGCTCGTACTGCGCTACGTGGTATCGGCGACTCGCTGTACACGCCCTTCTGCGGCACTGACGGTGACGACATCGACTGGGCGGCCTACCGGTACCTGGTGCGCTACTGTGCCGGTGACCTCGGTCACCAGATGCTCTGGTGTACCAGCGGTTTGGCCGAGTTCTGGGCGCTGACCCTCGCCGAGCGCAAACAGCTGTTGGAAGTGGCCATCGACGAAGGGCGCCGGGCCAACCCCGCGGTCGTGGTTCAGGCCTGCACCGCGGCCACATCGGCCAAGGACTGTCTGGAGCTGACGCTGCACGCGCAACAGGCGGGCGCCGACATCGTCTACATCCAGACACCGATGATGGAGGCCCACGGTGGCGAGGGCGTCCTTCGATTCTTCCGCTACATCGCCGACCGCACCGACATCGCCCTGGGGATGTTCAACTCGCCGTCCTCGGGTTACGTGCTCACACCCGACGAGAGCGCCCGGATCGCCGAGGAGATCCCGGCGGTGTGCGCAACGAAGGAAGGTGCGTTCCGGCCGGCGGCCAGCCGCAGACTGCACGAACTGGCGCCGTATCTGGCGGTCTGGGAATGCGATACCACGGTGTACCGGGCCGGCTGGCTGCGCGACGGCATCGTCTGCCCGGCACAGCTGGGCACGGCCGGATATCTCTACGAGACCCCGCAGCGTCGTATCTTCACCGAGTACTGGGACCTGGTGTACGCCGACCGATTGATCGAAGCGATGGACTACGGCCGGGAATCCGGACTCGACCAGTTCGGTCTGGACATGGGCTCGTGGTTCACCTGTTACCCGGGCCGGGCCGACTACTTCACCCACTGGGCCGGGGCGTTCAAGCATGCAGCGTCCGTGCTGGGGTTGCCGATCGGTGACTATCCCCATTCCCGTCCACCGCAGGTGCTGTTGCCCGAGGTCGCCAAGACCCAGATCGAGACCGCTTATCGAAAGCTCGGTTTGATCGACGATTGAGTCGTCTTTGTGCAGGTCGACGCGCTTCCACGGGGCTTGCGGAATGCACTACCGATAGGTATACAGTATGTATGTCTGAACGGCTGGTGCGGTATCGGGAGGTGTTCGGCGGATGACGCTCGCCGACGATGTGGGAACCGAGGCGGTGCGGTATGAGGTCACCGACGCCGGGGTCGCGATCATCATGCTCAATCGCCCGGATCGGCTGAACTCCTGGGGTGCGGACATCTCGGCCGGCGTGTACGCGAGTTTCGACCGCGCCGAAGCGGATCCGGCGGTGCGGGCCATCGTGCTGACCGGTTCCGGACGGGGATTCTGCGCCGGTGCCTACATGGGCGCCATGGCCTCACTCGGCGAATCCATCAGTGAAGACACCGATGTCAGCAAGATCGTCGGCGAACGGCACCCGCACTTCCTCACCACGCTGAACAAGCCGGTGATCGCGGCGATCAACGGGGCGTGCGTGGGCATCGGTCTCACCCACGCCTTGATGTGCGACGTGCGCTTTGCCGCGGCCGGTGCCAAATTCGCCACCGCGTTCCCGCGTCGCGGGTTGATCGGCGAATACGGCATCACCTGGATATTGCCGCGACTGGCCGGCTGGGGTGCCGCGGCCGATCTGCTGCTGAGTGGCCGGACGTTTCTCGCCGAGGAAGCCGCGCAGCTCGGCTTGGTGAAAGAGGTTGTGGCGCCGGATGATCTATTGCCGCGAGCGCTGGAATACGCCGAGGATCTGGCCCGGAACTGCTCACCGGCATCGATGGCCGTGATCAAGCGCCAACTCTACGGCGACGCCCTCGACGACGTCGTCGACGTCAGCGATCGCGCCGAAAAGCTGATGCACGAGTCCATGGTGCGTCCCGACCTCATCGAGGGCATCACCGCATTCTTCGAAAAACGGCCCCCGAACTTCCCGCCCTTGAAAGAAGGTTGATGACATGACCGAAGCTCCCGAACGGCTTCCGTATCTGGCCGTCGACGTCGACAACCACTACTACGAACCGATCGACGCGTTCACCCGGCATCTGCCCAAGGAGTTCCGCAGCCGCGGCGTGCAGATGGTGCAGGACGGGAAGCGGACCCTGGCGGTGATGGGTGGCACGGTGAACCACTTCATCCCCAACCCCACCTTCGACCCGATCATCGAGCCGGGCTGCCTGGATCTGCTGTTCCGCGGCGAGATCCCCGAGGGCGTCGACCCGGCGTCACTGATGAAGGTCGACCGGCTTTCCGAACACCCCGAGTATCAGAACCGGGACGCCCGGCTCAAGGTGCTCGATCGCCAACGCCTCGAAACCGTGTTCATGCTCCCGACTTTCGCGTGCGGTGTGGAAGAGGGCCTCAAGCATGACATCGAGGCCACCATGGCCTCGGTGCACGCCTTCAACCTGTGGCTGGATGAGGACTGGGGTTTCGACCGGCCCGACGGTCGCTTCGTGTCGGCGCCGATTATCTCCCTGGCCGACCCGGACAAGGCGGTCGAGGAGGTCGAGTTCGTGATCGGCCGCGGCGCGAAGCTGGTGTGCGTGCGGCCGGCGCCGGTGCCCGGGGCGGTCAGGCCGCGCTCACTCGGTGACCCGCTGCACGATCCGGTGTGGGCCCGGCTGGCCGAGGCCGGAGTCGCCGTCGTCTTCCACCTGTCGGACTCCGGATACATGGCGGTCCCGGCATTGTGGGGCGGCACCGGCGTGTTCAAGGGATTCGGCAAGCGGGATCCACTGGACATGGTCATCATGGACGATCGCGCGATCCACGACACCATGGCCTCGATGATCGTGCACCAGGTGTTCACCCGGCACCCCAAGCTCAAGGTGGCCAGCATCGAGAACGGCTCGTACTTCGTGTACCGGCTGATCAAGCGCCTGAAGAAGGCGGCCAACAACGCGCCGTATCACTTCAAAGAGGATCCGGTCGAGCAGCTACGCAACAACGTCTGGATCGCGCCCTACTACGAGGACGACGTGAAGTTGCTGGCCGATACGATCGGGGTGGACAAGATCCTGTTCGGTTCGGACTGGCCGCACGGCGAGGGTCTGGCCGATCCGACCACGTTCACCGCCGACATTCCACAGTTCCCCGAGTTCAGTCTCGAGGACACCCGAAAGGTCATGCGCGACAACGCTCTCGAACTTCTCGGTGACGTGCACCGCGTCGCACCCGGGGTCGCACACCTGACGGTGCCGGCGTAGCCCGCGATGGCCGAATGGACCATCGGTGCCGTCGTCGACGCCATCGCCGAGGCGGTGCCCGACCGGGAGATGACGGTGTGTGGCGCGCGCCGCACCACGTTCGCGCAGGGGGCAGAGCGGACCCGCCGGTTGGCGAACTTTCTGGCCTCGGCCGGGCTGGGGGCGCACCGCGAGCGTCAGGACCTCAATCGCTGGGAATGCGGTCAGGACGTCGTCGCCCTCGTGATGCACAACGATCTGTACCCCGAGATGGTGATCGGTTGTCTCAAG
Organism: Mycobacterium sp. E802; assembly: GCF_001666875.1. Taxonomy (NCBI): domain Bacteria; kingdom Bacillati; phylum Actinomycetota; class Actinomycetes; order Mycobacteriales; family Mycobacteriaceae; genus Mycobacterium; species Mycobacterium sp. E802. The sequence goes on along the minus strand of NZ_LZJD01000133.1, from coordinate 12,029 downwards.
GCGCGCACGGTGCCGGTGAACGTGAATTACTACTACACACCCGGCGAGGTGGCCGATCTGCTGGCCTACTTGAAACCACGGGCAGTGATCTACCACCGCTCCCTGGGCGCGAAATTCGCCGACGTGCTCGCGCACAGCACCGCCGAGCTGCTGATCTCTGTCGATGACGGCGACGGCGCCAAGCTGCCCGGAGCGCTGACACTGGAAGACGCTCTGGCGCAGGGGGACCCAGAGCGTGTCGGCCCGGCGTCGCCGGACGACCTGCTGATGGTGTGCACCGGCGGCACGACGGGCAGGCCCAAAGGCGTGATGTGGCGTCAGGGCGACATCTATGTCTCCTCGATGAACGGCGCCGACCATGAGCAGGTCGGCGAGATCCACGGCAAGGTGGTCCATGCCGGGCCGCCCTGGTTCGCGGTGTCGCCGTTGATGCACGCGGCCGGGATGTGGACCGCGTTCTCGGGTCTGCTGTCGGGCCAGACCGTGGTGCTGCATGACACCAAGCCGCGGTTCGACCCGCGCACGGTGCTCGAAACCGCGCAGCGGGAGAAGATCGGGCTGATGACGATGGTCGGCGACGCGTATGCCGCGCCGATCGTCGAGGAGTTGGGCCGACGGTCCTATGACCTGTCGTCGATGTTCGCGATCGGCACCGGGGGCGCGGCCACCAACCCGAAACATCAACGGGCCCTGCTCGAACACATTCCGCAGATCACCATCATCAACGGGTTCGGTTCCTCGGAGACCGGCAACATGGGCTTCGGCCACACCCAGCGCGAAACGCCGACCGCCGAGACGTTTCAGCTGCGGGCCGGCGGTTTGGTGCTGGCCGACGATTACTCCCGGTTCCTCGAACCCGGTGACAGCGCGGTCGGTTGGGTGGCCCGCAACGGTCGAATCCCGTTGGGCTACTTCAACGATGAAGCGGCGACCGGGAAAACCTTCCCCGAGGTGGCCGGTGAGCGCGTCGTGGTGTCCGGTGACCGTGCCTCGCTGGAGGCCGACGGCACCCTGCGCCTGTTGGGGCGGGATTCGTTGGTGGTCAACACCGGTGGGGAAAAGGTGTTCGTCGAGGAGATCGAAGAGGTCCTGCGGGCACACCCACAGGTGGCCGATGCACTGGCGGTGGGTCGACCGAGTGAGCGATGGGGCGAAGAAGTTGTCGCGGTGGTGGCGCTTCGCGGCGCGGTGGACGCCGACGGCCTCCGCGACCACTGCGCGACGCGGCTGGCCCGATTCAAACTGCCCAAGGCGGTGCTTTTTGTCGATGAGATCCGCAGGCTCGGCAACGGCAAGGCCGATTACCGGTGGGCCAAGGACGTCGCTTCCGGAGGAATGAAGGTATGACCCACAAGGTGATTGACTGTCTTGCCAATGTGCACTTCGGCGAGACCGAGAACCAGCCCACCTTCATGAAGAAGGTGCGCGACGACTACTTCAAGGGCCCGCAGTCGATGTATGACCCCATCGACCTGTCGGAACTGCTGGACGAGATGGACACCCACGGTGTGCAGCGGGCAATCCTGATGGACTCCCTGGTCAAGCCGTCGGTGACCGCGCGGAAGTTCGTCGAGGCCCACCCGGATCGCTTCGCGCTGGCGATGGGCGGGGTGAACCTGTTACGGCCGATTGCTTCCCTGCGCGAGCTCACCGCCGTCGTCGCCGACCTCCCCGTCGCGTATGCCGTTGTGGGGCCCAGCTTCTGGGGTGACGGTCAGTATCCGCCCAGCGATGCGGTGTACTACCCGCTCTACACCAAGTGCGCAGAGATCGAGCTGCCGTTGTGCGTCAACACCGGCCTGCCCGGCCCGCCGATACCGGGTGAGGTGCAGAATCCGATCCACCTGGACCGGGTGTGTGTCCGGTTCCCGGAGCTTAAGCTGTGCATGATCCACGGTGCGGATCCGTGGTGGGACATCGCGATTCGGATGCTCATCAAGTATCAGAACCTCCGGTTGATGACCTCGGCGTGGTCGCCCAAGCGGCTACCGGAGTCCCTGCTGCATTTCATGCGGACCCGGGGCAAGGGCAAAATCATCTTCGCGTCGGACTTTCCGGTGCTGCGCATGCAGCGTGTGGTGCCCGAGGCGCTGGCGCTGGATCTTCCCGAAGACGTGCTGGACAACTACCTGTACAACAATGCTGCCGAGTTTTTCTTCGGCGAGGCCCACGAGACGGAGAGCTGATGGACCGCTACGAACTACGCAGGCTGGATTACAGCCTGTCCGAGGATCACGTCGACCTGCAAACCGCGTACCGGCAGTTCTTCAAGACCCATTCCGACATCGAGGCCGTGCGGGCCTCCGAGCCGTCGGGCTTCGACAAGAGTCTGTGGGAACGCTTGTGCGCGATGGGCGCCACCACGATGGCTCTGCCCGAAACTGTTGGGGGAGACGGGGCGACGCTCGTCGACCTGACCCTGGTGGCCGAGGAACTCGGCCGTTCGCTGGCGCCGGTGCCGTGGATCGATCATGTGGTGGCCGCGCGGTTGCTGGCCCGACTCGGCGCATGCGAGTCCGAGGAGATCGTGCAGGGCACCCAGATCGTCGGGTTCGACCCGCAGCAGGTCGCCCCGACCGGCGCGCGGCTGATCCCCACCGGTTCGATCGCCGACCACATCGTCGTCCGCGACGGACAGGATGTGGTGAAGCTCGAGTTCTCCACGCGGCCGGCCCGCGTCGACAATATCGGCAAGCTGCCGATGGCCTGGGTGGACCCGGCCACCGCCGACTCGCGGGTCGTGCTGGCCAGTGGTGCCGATGCCATGGCGGAATACCAACGGGCGTTGGATGAATGGCGTCTGTTGACCGCCTCGGCCCTGGTCGGCCTGGTCGAGGAGACGATGACCATCGCCGCAGAATTCGCCAAGACGCGTTACACCCTTGGCGTGCCGATCGGGACGCTGCAAGGCATTTCGCATCCGTTGGCCAACATCGCGATCACCGTCCAGAGCGGCCGTGGGTTGGCGCGTCGGGCCGCCTGGTTCCTCGACAACGAGCCTGACGAGCGGCCCGAGCTGGCACCCTCGGCGTTCGTGTTCATGGCCGAGGAGGCCGCCAAGGCCGCCACCATGGCGGTGCACGTCCAGGGTGGGCTGGGGGTGTCCGCAGAGGCCGCGGCCACCGCCTATCTGGTGCGGGCCCGCGGCTGGGCGCTGGCCGGCGGGGATCCGGGTGCCACGGCGGTGCACATCGGCCAGATCGTCGCGGCTCGTGAAAGCAAGGTTTAGACATGGATTTCTCAACTGTTGAACTGTCCGCCGAAGACGAGGCGTTCCGCACCGAGGTGCGCGAGTTCCTGTCGAGCGTGGTGACCGAAGACGTCATCCGGCGGGATCGCGAGACCGGCGACAACTTCGACGAGGGTGTGCATCTGGCCCTGGGGGCGGCCGGCTATCTGGAACGAGAGTTCAAGGCCGAGGCCGACGGCGGATTCAACCGGGTGCAGCGGCGCATCTGGATCCTCGAGAAGCGGCGTGCCGAAGTTCCCTGGGTGACATGGGGAACCACCGTGATGATCGCCCGTTCGGTGGCCAAGTTCGCTTCCGATGAGATCCGTGACGACGTGCTGCGCGGGGTGTTCGACGGCACCGTCCGGATGTGCCTGGGCTATACCGAACCCGAGGGTGGTTCTGACGTCGCCACCTGCAAGACCCGCGCCGTGCGCGACGGTGACCAATGGATCATTAACGGGTCCAAGATGTTCACCACCGGTGCCCACAACTGCCAGTACGTCTTCCTGATCACCAACACCGATCCAGAGGCGCCGAAACACAAGAGCCTCACCATGTTCCTGGTGCCCTTGGACTCCGACGGCATCGAAATCCAGGGCATCCGCACCGTCGACGGTGATCGCACCAACATCGTCTATTACTCCGATGTGCGGGTCGATGACAAGTACCGGCTCGGTGACGTCAACGGCGGCTGGACCGTGGTGCGTGAGCCGTTGGACGCCGAGCACGGTGCGGTCGCCGCAGCCGACGACGGGCTCGACGATGTGGCGATCATGATGCATCAGGCCGGCTTCATGGCGGAAGCGGCCGACAATGTCGCCGCCCTGGTGGGCGGTAATGGCGCCATCGACGACGGCTCCGTGGCATATCGCTTGGGGCGCAGCGTGGCTCGGCTGGAGGCATCCCTGTCATCGCCCAGCATTTTCGGACGCGTGGCGATCGCACAGACCATGCGGGATATCTCCCCGGACCTGATGGATATCGCGGGTTCGATTGCCGCACTGCCGATCGGGGCCGACGGGGGAGCCGACGACCGCAGTGAGTACATCTACCGCTTCGCCCCACTGGTCGGTATCTACGGTGGCACGCTCGAGGTGTTCCGCAACATGATCGCCCAGCATGTCCTGGGCCTGGGTAAGCCGAACTATTCGGCCCCGAAGGCGAAGGCTTCCTAGCGCGAGCAGACGCAGGTGTACCCAAATCCCGCGCGTGTCGGGTACATCTGCGTCTGGTCGTCGACTATGCGGGCGCCTCGGCCACTTCCGCCGTTGCCCGTCGGCGGCGTCTAACCAGTCGGCGCCAGGCTGGGTTGAACGGGAGCCAATGGCGGCGGGACAGTCGACGGCGCTACCTGCACGTCGCCGCGGGGTACGAGGCCTGGTGGTATCCGTCCGGCACCGCTGGCTTCGGCCGGCGGCGCCTCACACTTCTGCTGGCCTTCGTTCCAGACCCCGCCGCTGTGCCGACAGCAACCTTTCGTATCGTCAATCTTTTCCTGCAGAGATTCATTCAGACCGTCATTGAGGATGTCCGTGCAGGAGTCGAAATCCTCGATGTCCCAGACGCCGGGTTCGGCTTGCGAAATACCGGTCGGCGCCATGATGCCGAACATCGTCGCAGCGGCGACAGCCGTTGCACCCGATGCAATGCGCTTCGCGAGAGTCCTTGTCGGGCTTGATCTTGTCGTCGTTGAGTTTGCCATCGCCGCACCCCCATTGGGCTGGGCGTCCGCGACCGTATCCGCCCCGGGCGCCTGCGAATCCCCTGTATTGAATACAAAGAGTGTGCGCTCCGGCCGGGGCAGGAACAACCTCGGCGATGACGGGACCTTGCCAGGGCAAGATTCCGGCAAAAAGGCGTTCCAGCCAGAACGCTATGAGTCACCCCAATGGCCGCTCAGCAGTTTCAGGCCCGGATGCTTCAGCCTTCGGCCATCGCCGGTGGTCTGACCGCGTCTGGATCGGGGTTGGCGATCGGCAGGCCCATGAAGCGCCGCGCGTTGTCGCCCATGAAGTCGTAGGTGCGGCGAATGTCCATGCCCTCGGCGTACTTCCAGAAACCCTTCGGTTCGGCCAGGCCTTCGGGGTGCGGATAGTCGGAGCCGAACAGCACCTTGTCCCAGCCGACGGTTTCCACCACGTCGGACACACAGCCCTCCCAGAACGGACTGACCCAGATGTTGCGCCGGAACACGTCGTGTGGGTGCTCGGGGAAGTTCTGCGGCATCTTCTTGTACAGATCGGCGAAGTCGTGGAACAGCGGGAAGATCCAGCTGCTGCCGTTCTCGACGCTGGCGATACGCAGCTTCGGGAACCGGGTCAGGGTGCCGTGGCAGATCAGGGCCGTCAACATGTCGGCGATCTCGCGGTGGCCCAGAACCATCCAGCGGAATGCGCTCTGCGCCATGAAGTTCTGCGTGTAGGGCGGCTCCCACTTGTTGACGTAGTCGTCGAGCGGGGGGTAGCTGGCGTGCAGCACGATGGGCAGCCCGGCGGCCTCCACGTCACGCCAGAACGGATCGAACTCCGGAAGGGCGGGGGAGCGCCAGCCGTGCAGGCCGTTGACCGGTCCGGGTTTGATCAGAGCGACCTTGGCGCCTTTGGACAGGATCCATTCCAGCTCCCGTTGTGCCGCATCCACTTCCGACAAGTTGATGATCGGAGTGGAAAACACCCGGTCGGCGTGATTGAAGCCCCAGTGTTCCAGGATCCATTCATTGAGCGCGTGTACGAGTGCCAGGGTCAGCTGCGGATCGTCGGCGCTGGAGTGCTCGACCAGGCTGCCCAGGGTGGGGTAGTTGAGGGCCTCGACCACACCTTGGCGATCGAGTTCTTTGACGCGGTCCTCGGGGTTGCGGGTGGCCGCGGGCGCGTCGATCGCCTTGCCCTGCATCTCTCGCAGCGTCAGGCCTTCGGTGTTTTCCCCGGCGAAGAACTTCTCGTGTGCGCCCGGCGCCGCGACCCGCTCGAAGGTCGGGTTGGGGATGAAGTCGGTGACCCGGTTGTTGATCACGATGCGGGTCTGACGGCCGATCTGGGCGTACTGCACTGCGCGTGAGTACTTTTCCGGGAGGAACTTCGTGAGTGCGTCACCGGTTTCGTACATGTGCTGGTCGGCATCGAATATCGGTGCGTCCCTGAACTGTTCGGTCATTGTGGGGTTCCCTTCTCCCGCGAGCAGACACAGATGTCCCATTTTTCTCGGCGTGTCGGGTACATCTGCGACTGCTCGGCAAATGCAAGTCAGAGGGTCAACACGGTGGCGCCCGCGGTGCCGGGTGCTCCGTAGAGCTGAGCGAACCCGACGCGGGGATTGCCGGGCACCTGCCGGTCGCCGGCCTCGCCACGCAGTTGGCGCACGAGCTCGTGAATCTGGCGTAGGCCCGAGGCGCCGATCGGCTCCCCGTTGGCGATCAGGCCGCCGTCGGTGTTGATCGGCAGGGACCCGCCGATCTCGGTGGCGCCGTCGGCCAACAGCCTCTCCTGATCGCCGTCGGCGCAGAAGCCGCACTCGGCCATGTGGATGATCTCCGCACCGGCGTCGGTGTCCTGCAGCTGCACCACGTCGACGTCTTCCGGTGCCACGCCGGCCTTTTCGAACGCGGCGCGGGCGGCGTACACCGTCGGCGCTACGTCCTCCTCGACCGGTGCGCACGTCGTGTTCACCTCATACGCGCCGTAGCGGCGGGTGCGCACCTCGACGGCCTTGAGGTACACCGGTTTGTCGGTGTATCGGTGCGCGATGTCGGCCCGGCACATCACCACCGCGGCCGCGCCTTCGTCCGGGGCACAGAACATGTACTGGGTCAGCGGGTAGTTGAGCATCGTCGAGTTGAGGATGTCGTCCTCGCTGATCGGCTTGCGCCGGAAGGCATTCGGATTGAGCGCGCCGTTGCGGAAGTTCTTGTTCGCCACCTTGGCCAGCGTGCGCTGCGAGATGTTGTGTTCGTGCAGGTAGCGGTTGGCCTTCATCCCGAAGAACTGCGTGGTGAGGTACTGGCCGTTCTCGGCATACCAGCTGGGCATGCCGACCAGCGCCGGGTCTTCGGTGAAGGCTCCGCGCGGATGCTTGTCCAGGCCTACGGCGATACCGATGTCGTAGTCGCCGAGCCGGATCCCGTCGGCGCAGGCCTTGGTGGCGCTGGCCGCGGTGGCGCATGCGTTGAAGACATTGGTGAACGGAATGCCGGTCAAACCGACCATCCCGACGATCGCATCAGGGTTGGCCACCGTCCAGCTGCCGCCGGCCGCGGCGCCGATGTCCTTCCACTCCACCCCGGCGTCGGCCACCGCGGCGAAGATCGCGTCGACGCCCATCTGCATCGCAGTCTTACCCTCGAACCGGCCGAACGGGTGAATGCCGACACCGATGATGGCTACCTCGTTGGTCACTGGTCGGAACCTTTCGGGGTGAAGGCGAAGGTGACAACCTCGTTGCCTTCTTCGTCGGTGGTGAACGGGATCATGGTGAGTTCGACGTCCATGCCGAACCGCAGTTTGGCCGGGTCACTCTCGGTGAGCCGGCCCTCGACGCGGATCACGTCACCCAACTGGACCAGACCGACGCCGAACGGGACGAAGTCTTTTCCGGCCGGCCCCTTGTACGGAGGCCCGGGTGGGAAGCCCTGGGTGGTCCAGGCGATGAGGGTGCCTTCGCGCGGCAGGTTAATCTCCTCAGTGTTGCCGCTGGAGCATTTCGGGCAGCGGGCCTGAACCGGGAAGGTGGTGGCACTGCAGTCGGAGCATCGGTTGCCGATCAGCCGGGGTTCGGCGTCGGGCCACGTCGAAATCTCAGGGGCCAGCGCTTTCTGCATCGTGAGCTCCTCATATCACCGAACTACGCACACCAACTGTAATTCTTACAGTAGCGTATCTGGTGTCGTGTTCCAGCCCCCGTTCCGAGGTGTCGATGTCACCACACGCCGTCGAGCACAAGCCGACGTTCTGCCGGATCTGCGAGCCGCTCTGCGGCATGATCGCGACGGTCGAGGAGGGGCGGCTGACCGCGCTTCGCCCCGATAAGGACCATCCGCTCTCGGCAGGCTTTGCCTGCCAGAAAGGCATCGCCTTCACCGAGGTGGTCAACGATCCGGATCGGGTCACCACCCCGCTGAGGCGCACCGATGACGGTTTCGAACCGGTGAGCTGGGATACGGCCCTCGACGACATCGCCGCCAGACTCACCGCGATCCACCGCAAGCACGGAGCCGCGGCGGTGGCGTGGTACATGGGCAACCCGGCCGCGTTCAGTTACTCCCACCTGTTCGCCGCGATGGCTTTCGCCAAGGGGATCGGTGGTGGCAGCCACTTCTTCAGTTCCTCGACCCAGGACACCAGTAGTCGGTTGCTGGCGAACCAATTTCTCTACGGTGCACCGTTTCCGGTGCCGATACCCGATCTGATGCGTACCGACCTGTTGGTCGTATTCGGTGCGAATCCGGTGGTGTCCCATGGCAGCTTCCTGACTGCACCCCGGATCAAAGACCGGATGCACGACATCGTCAAGCGGAACGGGCGGGTGGTGGTGGTCGATCCGCGCCGCAGCGAGACCGCGGCCCAGTTCGAATGGCTCGGCATCGTTCCCGATGCCGATGCCTACCTGCTCCTGTCGATCCTGCAGGTGCTGTTCGCCGAAGGGCTTGTCAATGCACGAGCCCGCAGCCAGGCCGACGGACTGGACTGGCTGTCCGAGCAGTGCGCGTCCTTCACCCCGGAACGCACCCTGGAACACACCGGCATCGACCCCGACAGGGTTCGCGCCTTGGCCCGCGATCTCGCCACCACCGAGCGGGCCGCGGTCTACGGCCGGCTCGGCACCTGTGTCGGGCGCAACGGCACGTTGACCACCTATCTGCTCGATGCGGTCAATCTCGTCGCCGGCAACCTGGACACCCCCGGCGGCAGCGTGTTCAGCACGTTGGGGATTCCCGGTCAGAAGTGGGGATCGATGGCCATGGGTGCCTCGTTGCGCCGCAGCTACCGAACCGCACGCACCCGGGTCGGTGGGTTCCCGTTGGTCATCGGCGCCGAACCCGCGGCCTTCATGGCCAAGGAGATCACGACGCCGGGAGAGGGCCAGGTCAAGGCGATGTTCATCGGCGCCGGCAACCCCGTGCTGTCGGTGCCCAACGGCCACGAGTTGGAAGAGGCGCTGGACGCGACGGAACTCTCGGTCGGCCTCGACCTTTACGTGAACGAGACCACCGCGCACTGCGACTACGTGCTGCCCGTGACGACGATGTACGAGCGTGACGATTTCGCCGTGACGTTCCAGATGTTCCAGGCCACCCCGTTTCGTCAGGCCACCGACCCGGTGGTGGCGCCGCGTGGTCAGGCCCGCACCGAATGGGACATCGTCATCGACCTGATCAGCAGGATGCGTGTGCGCACACCGGTTTTCGCTGCGATACAGCTGGCCGCCAAGCGGGCTGCACGGCGCGGCAAACGGCTCAGCCCGCGGCCGATGATCGACGCCATGATCCGGATGGCCGAGGGCGGTGACCGCTTCGGCTTGCGCCGCGGCGGCCTGACCTTCCGTCGCCTGGCCGAGCAGCATCCGCATGGTGTGGTGGTAGCACCGAACATCCGCACCGACGTGCTCGGTGAAGTCGTGGTGTATCCGAAGGGCCGGGTACGGCTCGCGCACGAGGAGATCACTGCCGAGATCGCCGCGATGTCGCGACGCGTTGCGCCCGAGGGCTTTCCACTGCGCATGATCGGCATGCGGGAGCCACGGTCGGAGAACTCGTGGTTGCATAACGCGCCGTTGCTCATGCGTGGCAACAGGATTCATCGAGCCCTCATGCACGCCGACGATGCCGCCGCACGGCACCTGTCCGACGGTGACGAGGTGCGAGTGCGCTCGCCCTACGGGCAGATCGAGCTTGCGCTGTCGCTCACCGAAGACATCGTGCGCGGCACCGTCGCCATCCCGCATGGGTGGGGTCACAACGGAAAAGGCGGCTGGCGGTTGGCCAATCAGGCCGGCGGTGCCAACGTCAACCAGTTGATGTCGAGTGATCCGACGGATGTCGAGGCGCTGGCCGGTATGTCGTGGCTGACCGGGGTTCCGGTGCAGGTGGAGAACTGCTGACCATCGTACTGTAAGTGTTACAGTTGTCGGCGTGAGCGAAGTCGTGGACCAGGCCGTCACCAGTGTGGAGATCGGTCGCCGCGCGGCCGGCCGCGCCGAGAAACGCATGTTGATCGACGGTGAGCTGGTGGCCTCGGCGTCCGGTGTCGAGTTCGACAACCGCAGTCCGGCCACCGGCCTGGTGCTCGGGACGACGGCTGCCGCGGGTGCGCCGGACATGGACGCCGCGATCGGGGCGGCCCGGCGTGCTTTCGACAACTCTGATTGGAGCACCAACCGCGGGTTACGTCAGCGGGTGCTGGGTCAGCTTCAGTCCGCGATCGAAGCCGAAAAGGACGATCTGCGTGAGGAATTGATCGCCGAGGTCGGCTGCCCGGTGATGACGACGGAAAACGCCCAACTCGACTGGCCGCTGGCCGACGCGCTGCGATACCCGGCCCGTTTGATCGACGAGTTCGAATGGGAGCGCACGCTCGACGGCGGCGGTCTGTTCGGTGAGCGCAACGCGCGCACTGTGGTCAAGGAAGCGGTCGGCGTGGTTGCCGCGATCACGCCCTCGAATTTCCCGATCGAGGTGATCCTCAACAAGCTCGGTCCCGCGTTGGCGGCCGGTAACACCGTGGTCCTCAAACCCGATCCGAACACCCCATGGAACGCGACCCGGCTGGGCCGGCTGATCGCCGAGCGCACCGACATGCCGCCCGGCGTCGTCAATGTGGTGCCCACGCCCGACAACGAGGTGGCCGGGCAGTTGGGCACCGATCCGCGGGTCGACATGGTGTCCTTCACCGGATCGACCGCAGTCGGCCGGCACCTGATGCGCGTCGGGGCCGACACCATGAAGCGCACCTTCCTGGAGCTCGGCGGCAAGTCGGCGATGATCGTTCTCGACGACGCCAAGCCCGGCCACATCATCCCCGGCGCGATCGGGGCCTGCGTGCACGCCGGCCAGGCCTGCGCGGCCAACACGCGGATGTTGGTGCACCGGAGCCTGTTTGACGAGGCGGTCGCGAACGTGACGATGGCTTTCGGCGCGGTCCCGGTGGGTGATCCGGCGCTGCCGACGACACTGGTCGGCCCGTTGATCAGCGCGGCGGCCAAACAACGTGTGCTCGATGCCATCGACGGTGCTCGCCGCGGCGGGGCGCAGATCACAGTGGGCGGCGGTGAGCCGTCCGGGTTGGCCGAGCATCTGCGTGGCGGGCACTTCGTCGCACCCACCGTGATCGTCGGGGCTGATCCGGGCTCATCGATCGCCCAGGACGAGGTGTTCGGCCCGGTGCTGGTGATGCTGCCCTTCGATGACGACGACGAGGCGGTGCGGATCGCCAACGACAGCGCGTTCGGTCTGGCCGGTGCGGTGGTCTCGGCCTCATCCGAGCGGGCTATGGGTATCGCACGGCGGATTAGGACCGGCGCAATTGGTGTTAATGGCGGCATGTACTACGGCGCCGACGCTCCGTTCGGCGGATACAAGAACAGCGGTGTCGGAAGGCAATGCGGCATCGAAGGCTTCGCCCAATACACCGAGACCAAGACGATCGGGTGGCGCCGGCCGCGGCAGTGAGCTCCCTTGCCGAGCAGGCAGTGCGTTCCCTTGCCGAGGAGACGCAAACCCGTACTTTCTGGGCTCTACTGACGTTTCCGTGGGTGTTTGACGGGCCGTCCTGGCAGTGAGGGGCGGTGGCCGCCGAGGGCGAGCATG
>NZ_LZJD01000132.1:0-35553 GCF_001666875.1 Mycobacterium sp. E802 | reverse complement strand
AAAATCCGATCACAAACAAAAGACACCAAAAACTGGCATCAAAAAAACAAGCCACACCCTAAACGGGAAAAAGAGCGTGGCCAAAACAACAAACAAAAACCACCAAACACACTATTGAGTTCTCAAACAACAGACCTGATTTTTGGTTGACCCCGATTTGGGGCAACCCCGCCAGCCTAATCTCGCTCCGGCTGCCTTGTCAAGTCGCTCTGGTCCGGCTTGTTTCATCCGCTCCGCGGCGACTTCAAAAGATTAGCCCCAGCGCCGTCTCGGCGTCAAATCGCCTGGTCACAGCCGTTTTGGGCTGCAGACCCGCGGTTGAACCGCCGCCTAAGCGCCGACTCGTTCGATCTCCGCGCCCAGACTCACGAGGTTTTCCACGAACAACGGGTAGCCCCGGTCGATGTGGAAGACGTCGTGAACTTCAGTCTCCCCGTCCGCGACCAAGCCCGCAAGGACCAATCCGGCGCCGGCCCGGATATCCGACGACCACACCGGGGCGCTCGACAGCTGCGGGATCCCCCGCACCACCGCATGGTGACCGTCCGTACGCGCGTCGGCCCCGAGCCGGATCATCTCCTCGACGAACCGGAACCTGGCTTCGAACACGTTCTCGGTGATCATCGAGGTGCCATCGGCGATCGCCGCCAGCCCGATCGCCATCGGTTGCAGATCGGTCGGAAAACCAGGGAACGGCAGCGTCGCCACGTTCACCGCTTTGGGACGCTCGTACTGGACGACCCGGAAGCCGTTGTCGTTCTGTGTCACCGTCGCGCCGGCGTCGTGCAGCTTGTGCAGCACCAACTGCAGATGTTGCGGGTCCACACCCGTCACCGAGATGTCGCCCCGGGTCATCGCCGCCGCGATCCCCCAGGTGGCCGCCACGATCCGGTCGCCGATCACCCGATGCTCGGTGGGATATAGCCGATCGACACCGGTGATGGTCAGGGTCGAGGTTCCCGCACCGCTGACCTTGGCGCCCATCTGGTTGAGCATGGCGCAGATGTCGACGATGTCGGGTTCGCGTGCGGCGTTGTGGATCGTCGTGACGCCCTCGGCGAGGACCGCCGCCATCAGGATGTTCTCGGTCGCCCCCACCGAGGGGAACTCGAGCTGGATCTCCGCGCCCCGCAGATGATCGGCCTCGGCCACCACGCAGCCGTGCTCGATGTTGCACGTCGCGCCCAACTGCCGCAGTCCGGCCTGGTGCATGTCCAGCGGCCGCGATCCGATCGCGTCACCGCCGGGCAGGGCAACCCTGGCCTTCTTGCAGCGACCCACCAGTGGGCCCAGCACACACACCGATGCGCGGAACTGGCGAACCGCGGCGAAATCGGCGTCGTATTTGGGCTCGTCCGGAGATGTGATCCGCACGGTGTCGCCGTCGAGCTCCACCGTGGCGCCCAACCCCCGCAACACCTCTGCCATCAGGGGCACGTCGAGGATGTCGGGACAGTTGGTGATCGTGCTCGTTCCCTCGGCCAGCAATGAGGCAGCCATCAGTTTCAGCACACTGTTCTTCGCGCCACCGACAGCAACTTCACCTGATAACCGGTTGCCGCCGGTCACCAAGAATCGCTCGCTCACGCCGGTTAGTGTAAACAGCCCGCCGTCGAGTTTCCGACTGCTCGCACAGATCCGGTGAGCCCAAGCCGGATGCCTTCAAGCCCGGTACGGTTCAGATATGGCAGTGCATCTCACGCGTATTTACACCCGCACCGGCGACGACGGCACGACCGGGCTCAGTGACTTCAGCCGGGTGTCGAAGAACGACTCGAGGTTGACGGCCTACGCCGACTGTGATGAAGCCAACGCCGCCATCGGCGTCGCGGTGGCCCTCGGCGAACCGAGCCAGCAAATTATGGCGGTATTGCGCCAGATTCAGAACGACCTGTTCGATGCCGGCGCCGACCTGTCCACGCCGGTGGTCGAAAACCCGGAGTACCCGCCGCTGCGGATCTCCCAGGCGTACATCGACCGGCTTGAGAAGTGGTGCGACGAGTTCAACGAAGCGCTGCCGGCGCTGAACTCGTTCATCTTGCCCGGCGGCACTGCACTGTCCGCGCTTTTGCATGTCGCCCGGACCGTGGCGCGGCGGGCCGAACGAGCAGCCTGGATTGCTGTGCAGGAACATGGCGACTCGGTGAGCGTCCTGCCGGCCAAGTACCTCAACCGGCTCTCGGATCTGTTGTTCATCTTGTCGCGGGTCGCGAACCCGGACGGCGACGTGCTCTGGCAGCCCGGTAAGGATCAGTAAGTCCGGCGGCGCGCCCGCGGTGACGGCCGCGATTCCAGCCACGAGGTGAACGCGGTCAGGGCACCGCGGTCCAGGGCGATCTCATAACCCTGCCGGCGTTCGGGACTCGTGTCGCGCAGTTCGAGGATCACGATCTGATCGGACATGATGTCGAACTCGTCGCCACGCGGGGCACGGCGCGAGACCACTTCCAGCCCGCGCCGGCTCAGTCGTCGGTCCGGCCACCACCGAAAGCTGGACAGCCGGTAGAAGCCGGCCTCGCCGCCGCGGTAGCGCATCACGCCGTGACGCCAGCCGTGGCCGCCCACCGCGGGAAAGTCGCGCAGGATGGCCGCCGTTCCGCCGACCTGCCGTAGCTTCCACAGCCGGTAGCTCAGCGCTCCGACCATCAGTAGCAAAACGCAGATGAGCGCGACCATGCCGATCATGGGCGCGCTCATCTGTCGTCTCTAGTCGTCAGTCGATCTGGCCGAGAGCACGCAGGCGTGCCCGACCCCATGCCGCTGTCTGCTCGTCGTCGGACTCGGCGTCACGCTTGGCCGAGTCGGCATCGATCTCGGATTCGAACTGAGCGTTCTCCACCAGAATCCGGACCGTCTCCTCCGTCACGGAGAGGAAACCGCCGTCGACGGCGATACGCAGATCGTCCTCGCCCTCACGCTCGACTCGAACCATCGCGTCGTCGACGAGCTGCGCCACCAACGGAATGTGGCGCGGCAGGATGCCGATCTCACCGGCGGTGGTCCGGGTGAAGACGAACGTAGCGGTGCCGGACCAGAGCTCACGCTCGACGGCAACGATCTCGACGTTCAAATCAGCCATGTCACACCACCTCTCGCAGTCGCACGTCTACCGAGTTCATCACAGCTTCGCGCCGAGGCTTTCGGCCTTCTTCGCCAGGTCGTCCAGACCACCGATGAGGAAGAACGCCTGCTCGGGCAGGTGATCGAACTCGCCCTTGGCCAGCTTGTCGAAGGCCTCGATGGTCTCCTTGAGCGGCACGGTCGAACCAGGCTGACCGGTGAACTGCTCGGCCGCCATCATGTTCTGGCTCAGGAAACGCTCGATCTTGCGGGCGCGGTACACCAGCACCTTGTCCTCTTCCGACAGCTCGTCGATACCGAGGATGGCGATGATGTCCTGAAGGTCCTTGTAGCGCTGCAGGATTCGGATGACTTCCTGGGCGACGCGGTAGTGCTCGTCGCCGACGATGCTCGGGTGCAGGATCGTCGAGGACGACGCCAGCGGGTCCACCGCCGGGAAGATGCCCTTGGAGAACACCGCACGCGAAAGCTCGGTGGTGGCGTCCAGGTGGGCGAACGTGGTGGCCGGCGCCGGGTCGGTGTAGTCGTCGGCGGGCACGTACACGGCCTGCATCGAGGTGATGGAGCGGCCACGCGTCGAGGTGATGCGCTCCTGCAGCTCACCCATCTCGTCGGCCAGCGTCGGCTGGTAACCCACGGCCGAAGGCATACGACCCAGCAGGGTCGACACCTCCGAACCGGCCTGGGTGAACCGGAAGATGTTGTCGATGAACAGCAGCACGTCCTGGTTCGCCTCGTCGCGGAACCACTCGGCCATGGTCAGCGCCGACAGGGCCACACGCATACGAGTGCCTGGCGGCTCGTCCATCTGGCCGAACACCAGCGCGGTGTCCTTGAGCACGTTGGCGTCGGCGAGCTCGACCCACAGGTCGTTGCCCTCGCGGGTGCGCTCACCCACGCCGGCGAACACCGAGGTACCACCGAAGTTACGGGCGATACGGTTGATCATCTCCTGGATCAGAACCGTCTTACCCACACCGGCGCCACCGAACAGGGCGATCTTGCCACCACGCACGTACGGGGTGAGCAGGTCGACGACCTTCAGACCGGTCTCCAGCATCTCGGTGCGGGGCTCCAGGTCGGCGAAGGCCGGCGGCTTGCGGTGAATCGACCAGTGCTCGAAGTCCTTGCCGTAGCCGGGCTCGTCCAGGCAGTCGCCGAGGGCGTTGAACACGTGGCCCTTGACGTCGTGGCCGACGGGCACCGAGATCGAGGCACCGGTGTCGCTGACGTCGGCGCCACGCACCAGGCCGTCGGTGGGCTGCATCGAGATGCAACGCACCAGGTTGTCGCCGAGGTGCTGGGCGACCTCAAGCGTCAGGGTCTTGGCCAGCGCGCCGTAGCTGATGTCGGCGTGCAGGGCGTTGAACAGTTCGGGCACCGAGCCGCGCGGGAACTCCACGTCCACCACCGGGCCGGTGATGCGGACTACGCGGCCCGCCGTCTTTTCTGCAGTAGCAGTCATTCTCTCTTCGCTTTCCTACGAGGCTTTCGTCTTTGTCCGGCTATCGCGCATCGGCCAGCGCGTTGGCGCCGCCCACGATCTCGCTGATTTCCTGAGTGATCTGTGCCTGACGTTCGCGGTTGGCCGCGAGCGTGAGGCCCTTGATCAGTTCGTCGGCGTTGTCGGTGGCCGACTTCATGGCGCGCCGGCGCGATGCCGACTCCGAGGCCGCGGCCTCCAGCAGCGCGGCGTACACCCGCGTCGCGATGTAGCGCGGCAACAGCGCGTCGAACAGGGTCTCGGCGCTCGGCTCGAACGAGTACAGCGTGTGCGGACCGGTCTCCACCTCGCCGACGTACTCGACGACCATCGGCGCGATACGTAGCGCATTGGCGGTCTGCGACAGCATGGACCGGAACTCGGTGGACACGATGTGCAGTTCGTCGACGCCCAAGATGCCGTCGGCGCCCGCGTCGTCGCCCTCGTCGTCAGCACCGGACATGAACGCCGTCACCAAGGTGTCGGCGATCGCCTTGGCGTCCTCGTAGGTGGGCCGCTCGGAGAAGCCGGTCCACGACTCGGTCACCGTCCGCTGCCGGAAGCTGTAGTAGCCCAGCGCTTTCCGGCCGACGACGTAGAGCACCGGGTTCTTGCCCTCTTCTCGCAGCAGCGAGAACAGTTCTTCGGCCCGGCGCAGCACGTTGGCGTTGTAACCGCCGCAGAGACCGCGGTCCGAGGACACCACCAGCACACCGGCCCGCTTGGGGTTCGCCCGCTCCACGAGCAGCGGGTGATCCAGCGCGCTCGCACCGGCGAGCTCGGTGAGCATGTTGGTGATTTCGGTGGCGTAGGGCCGAGCCGCGTCGACTCGGGCCTGTGCCTTGGCGATCCGCGACGTGGCGATCAGCTCCTGCGCCTTCGTGATCTTCTTGATCGACGAAGCCGAGCGGATACGCCCGCGTAGCTCGCGAAGTGTGGCTGCCATTGGTTACCTAGGCCTTCTTGGGAGCCGGCTTGCGGACCTTGACCGATTCCTTCTCAAGGTCCTCGGGGTCCAGGGCCTCGGCTTCGGCGTCCTTGGCGACAACGGAGCTGCCGTCGGAGGCCGCGAAGCCCTTCTTGAACTCGTTGATGACCGAGACCAGCTTCTCCTCGTTCTCTTCGGAGAGCTTCTTGGACTCCTTGATGCCCTTGAGGATGTCGCTGTGGCTGGCCTTCACGTGCTCCAGCAGCTCGTCGGTAAAGCGCGAGACGTCCTCGGCGGGAACCGAATCCAGGTGGCCCTGAGTGCCCAGGAAGATCGAGACAACCTGGTCCTCGACGGCCAGCGGGCTGTACTGCGCCTGCTTGAGCAGCTCGACCAGACGCACACCGCGGTCCAGCTGGGCCTTGGAGGCGGCGTCCAGGTCCGAGGCGAAGGCCGCGAAGGCTTCGAGCTCGCGGTACTGCGACAGATCCAGACGCAGCGAGCCTGCGACCTCTTTCATCGCCTTGATCTGAGCGGCGCCACCGACGCGGGACACCGACACACCGACGTTGACGGCCGGGCGGACACCCTGGTTGAACAGGTCGGACTCCAGGAAGCACTGACCGTCGGTGATCGAGATGACGTTGGTCGGGATGTAGGCCGAGATGTCGTTGGCCTTGGTCTCGATGATCGGCAGGCCGGTCATCGAGCCGCCGCCGAGCTCGTCGGACAGCTTCGCGCAACGCTCCAGCAGACGCGAGTGCAGGTAGAACACGTCACCCGGGTAGGCCTCGCGGCCCGGCGGGCGGCGCAGCAGCAGCGAGATGGCGCGGTAGGCCTCGGCCTGCTTGGTCAGGTCGTCGAAGACGATCAGGACGTGCTTGCCGTTGTACATCCAGTGCTGGCCGATGGCCGAACCGGTGTAGGGGGCCAGCCACTTGAAGCCGGCGGCGTCCGAGGCGGGGGCCGCGACGATGGTGGTGTACTCCATGGCGCCGCCCTCTTCCAGCGCACGCTTCACGCTGGCGATGGTGGAACCCTTCTGGCCGACGGCGACGTACACGCAGCGCACCTGCTGCTTCGGGTCGCCGGTCTCCCAGGCCTCACGCTGGTTGAGGATGGTGTCGACGCAGACGGCGGTCTTACCGGTCTTGCGGTCACCGATGATCAGCTGACGCTGGCCGCGGCCGATCGGGGTCATGGCGTCGATGGCCTTGATACCGGTCTGCAGCGGCTCGGAGACGCTCTGGCGCTGCACCACCGAGGGGGCCTGCAGCTCAAGGGCACGACGCTCTTCGGCCTCGATGTCGCCCTGGCCGTCGATCGGCTGACCGAGCGGGTTGACGACGCGGCCGAGGAACGCGTCACCGACCGGCACCGAGAGCACCTCGCCGGTGCGCTTGACCTGCTGGCCCTCTTCGATCTTCTCGAACTCACCCAGAATCACGGCGCCGACGCTGTGCTCGTCGAGGTTCAGCGCCACGCCCAGCACACCGCCCGGGAACTCGAGGAGCTCCTGGGTCATGACCGAGGGCAGGCCCTCGACGTGAGCGATGCCGTCACCGGCGTCGACGACGGTGCCGATCTCTTCGCGCTCGGTGTCGGCGGAAAACGAGGATACGTAATCCTCGATGGCACCTTCGATATCAGCAGCCGAGATTGTCAACTCTGCCATGGTTTTTCGTCTTCCTACCTAGATCTTTGGGGTGGTCCTGGGGTATCGGGGGTTATCAGTCCGGGAGCTGGGTCGCGGCGGCGGCCAGTCGGGACGAGATGGAGCCGTCGATCACCTCGTCACCGACGGTGATCGACAGACCACCGAGCAGTTCCGGGTCGACATGCAGCTGGACCGACACCGGGTGGCCGTAGATGCGGGTCAGCACCTGCGACAACCGGGTCCGCTGGGCATCGTTGAGGTCGGCCGCGGCGGTCACGTGGGCGACCACCTCTCCGCGGCGGGCCACTGCGAGCTCGGCGAGGTCGATGACGGCTTCGTCGGCGCGCTCACCGCGCAGCAGTCCCACCGTCTGGGCCAGCAGCGCCGCTGCCGTCCCGTTCACGCCGGCGCTGCCGCTGATCACCTTGTCCAGCAAAGCGATACGGCCGTCGGCCGGGTTCGTGTAGTCACTCAGCAGAGCCGAGAGTTTGGGTTCGGCGTCGAGCAGGCGGCCGAACCGGAACAGCTGGTCCTCCACCTCGTCGACCTCACCGGCGGTCTCGGCGCGCTTGAGCAGCGCCAGACGTGCGGTGTGTTCGATGGCGTCGACCAGGTTCGACTCGACAGACCAGCGCTGCGAGACGGCCGTCCGCAGCAGGTCCAGTGCGGTGTTGCCGACCTTGCCGGACAGCACGCGCTCGAGCAGCCGCACCTTGCCGGCGGCGTCGTCGGTCGGCTCGGCCAGATGCTTGGCCAGCGCCGTTTCCGCGAGCAGCACCTTGGCCACCGACGACAGCTCGTCGGCGAGCTTGGTCAGCGCATCGGCATCCAGACCGCCGGCCACCGAATCGAACTTGTCGACGACGATCGCCAGCGACTCACGGCTGGCCGCGCGAAGCGTGGCCGTCGCGGCGGTGTCGATGACGAAGGGCGACGGCGCCATCTGGTCGAGCTCGTCCAGGAACCGGTCGACGGTGGCCGCCTGCGCGGCCGGGTCGGCGACGTGCGCCCGAACCAGAGCGTCGGCCTTGGCCACCGACTCCGATCCCAGACCGGTCCGCAGCTGGCGGATGAGCTGCTGGCGCATCAGCTGAATCTGCTGTGTGCCCTGCGCCTTGATCCGCTCGGCCTCGGTGCCGGCCTGCTCGGCCAGCTGAGCGGCGATCCGCTCAGAGTCCTGCGAGGCTTCATCCGTCACCTTGGCTGATTCGGCCTTGGCGTCGGCCAGTGCCTTGGCATGCATCTCATCGGCATCGGCGAGCTTCTTCGCCGCGTCGGCGCTCTCGGCGAGCGCGACCCGCACGGCTTCCTGTTGCTTCTGCATCAGGCTCCGCACCGGCGGCACCACCCACTTGATGATGATGAATGCGATGGCGGCAAAGCCGATCAGCTGCCCGATAAATATCGACATCTACTGCGTCCCACCTGATTTCACGTCGACGCCCAAAATTCGGCTGGCCAGGGTCTGCGAGAGCCCGTCGACGGACGACTCCAGCCCGGACCGCACCTCGGCACTCTGGGCAGCGAGCTGCTCGTCGGCCCGGCGCACATTCTCGGCCACTTCGGAGTTGGCCTCGGCACGCTTGGCGTCGACCACCTCGCGACCGGCGGCCCGCGCCTGGTCACGGATTGCCGATGCCTCGGTACGCGCCCCGGCCATCGCCTCGTCGTAGTCGGCCTGCGCCGCGGCCACCTGCTCGGCTGACTTCCGATTGTCGGCGGCGGTCTTGGCCAGCATCGCTTCCCGCTCTGCCAGCACCTTGCCCACCGGAGGCACAACCCATTTCGCGATCACGCCGAGCACGATCAGGAAGATGATCAGCACGGCGAAGAAGGTGCCGTTGGGGACCAGGAAGTTGCTCTGGCCCCCACCGCCTTCCTCCGCGGCGAGGAGTGTCAATTCACCCATGCTGATGGACTACTGCAGGCCCGGGGTGGCGAAGACGAACAGCGCCATGAAGGCCAGGTTAATGAAGTACGCGGCCTCCACCAGACCGACGGTGATGAAGAACGGGGTGAACAGGCGGCCCTGGGCCTCGGGCTGCCGGGCGATGCCGGAGATCAGCGCGTTACCCGCGATACCGTCACCGATACCGGCGCCGATGGCGCCGCCGCCCATGATCAGACCGCCACCGATCAGCGCGCCGGCGGTGATGAGGGCGTTGGGGTCGAGTTCCATTCCTTTTATCCTCCTTGATAACTGGTGGCTGTGCCGCCAGAGGTTCGTGTCGTGCAGTTACAGATGTCAGATATTCGGATCAGTGCGCTTAATGGTCTTCGTGGTCCAACTCCATCGACTGGCTGAAGTACAGGATCGTCAGCAGCGAGAAGATGAAGGCCTGGATCAGGCCGACGAACAGGTCGAAGGTCTTCCAGATCGCATTGGGTGCCCACTGGATGTACCAGGGGAACATCGCGATCAGCGCGACCAGGATGCCACCGGCGAAGATGTTGCCGAAAAGACGGAGGGCCAGCGAGATCGGCTTGGCGAGTTCCTCGACGATGTTGATCGGCGCCAGCAGGGCGACGTGCCCCTTGACCACCTTGACCGGGTGGCCGATGATGCCGCGCCGCCAGATGCCGGCCGCGTGGTAGCAGACGAACACGAACAGGGCGAGCGCCAATACGAAGTTGATGTCGGAGGCCGGCGGCTTGTACCACTCGGCCGCGGCGCCGTCCGGTCCGCCGTATTGCAGCGGCAGCACCGCCAGCCAGTTGGAGATCAGGATGAAGACGAAGATCGTCACCGCCAGCGGCAGCACGAACGGCGCCACCTTCATGCCGATCGCGCTCTCGATCTGCCCGCGCATCTGGATGGTGAGGGCCTCCCAGAACAGCTGCACACCGCCGGGCACGCCGGTCGAGGTGACCTTGGCCCGCAGCACGAACGCCAGGGCGATCACGATCACCGCGGTGATCGCGGTGGCCAGGATGGTGTCGCCGTTGAACGTCATCCCGAACAGCTCGAACACCATGGTGTGGTGGCCGACGTGGATGGCGGCGCCACCCTCTTCGGCGGCGAGCACGGTCGTCGTCTGAGTCATTTAGGTCAGCTCAACCCTTCGATTCCGTATCCAAGACATCCAGGCCGTTCGCGCGGATCTTGCGCAGCACGGGAACGCTGGTGCTCATCACCAGCAGTGCCTGGAAAATCGCCAGCCCGAACAGCACCGCGATGCCGCCGGAGGTTTTGAAGACAAACGCGATGCCGAGGGCGATCGCGGTGATGATAAGCAGACGGGTCGCCGAATTGACGGCCATCTTCTTCTTGAGCGGATGGTCCTCGGCCGTGATCGACTCGACCGCCCGACGCACCAGCAGGGCGTTGATCAAGCCGAGACCGAGACCGACGCCGAAGAAGGCCCCGAAGAAGATGTGCCCGGTGAAGCCGGCGGCCAACATGGCCAGCGCAGTGAGTGCGACGCAAACGATGAGCAGGCGTAGCGGCCGAAACGCCACTGACGGAAACACCAACGGCGCGTTCTGCGCTGGTGTTGTCACCGCTTCACCCCAATCCCGCTGTCACGGAAAGCCATCCCCTCGGACATGCCATGGACGGCCACCACCGTCTGGCAAAATCCTGTGTGTGCCCGCCGAGAATATCGGAGGGCAACGGGCGGGCTGGACTCACCCACGGGGTAGCTCCCTTTGTCGGTCGTTGATCGGCACCTGACGGTTCGTCGAACCGATGGGCCGGGCCGGCAACCCGCGAGGTTTTTCGGGTTCTGCCAGAAGGGTAACACATGGTAGACACCCCTAAACCGGGCCTACTACTTTTTGTCGTACTCGGCTTCGTGCTGGTCATCGGACCCTTCGCCACCGCGTTGTAACAGCGGTATCAGAGTCACCACGATCGCGACCAGAATGGCCGCCGCGACCACCGCTCCGGTGTAGCGGGGATCGAAGAAAATCGTCGCCGCCGCGCCGAAGGCGATGATGCCGACCCACAGATAGATCAGCAGGACCGCGCGCCGGTGCGAATGACCGATCTGCAACAACCGATGGTGCAGATGCATCTTGTCGGGGCTGAGCGGGCTGCGGCCCGCCCGGGTGCGCCGCACGATCGCCAGCAACGTGTCCAGCGCGGGCACCAGCATCACGGCGATCACCAACAAGAACGGCGAGAGCAGTGCGAACACGTCGCGCGCACCGTAGGCATTCTGGGAAATAGGGCCGGCAGCCGTCGTCGACGCCGCGCCCAGCATCAGGCCGATCAGCATCGAGCCCGAATCGCCCATGAAGATCTTGGCCCGGTGGAAGTTGTGCGGCAGGAAGCCCAGGCACGCCCCGGCCAGCACCACCGAGATCACCGCCGGCGGATAGAACAGCACGTCACCGCCGTGATCGCGCAACAGCCCGACCGAGAACACACAGATCGCCAGCGCGGTGATGAGCCCGAGGCCGGCGGCCAGGCCGTCCAGACCGTCGACGAAGTTCATCGCGTTGACGATCGACACCGTGAGCGCGAGCGTCAGCAGGATCGAGGAGACCTGGTCGAGCACGATGGTGCCCACTCCCCCGATCGGGATGTAGAGCACGCTCCAGGCCACCCCCATGGTGACCAGCACGCTGGCCGCGGTGATCTGCCCGGCGAACTTCGTCAGGGCGTCCAGGCCCCAGCGGTCGTCGATCAGGCCGATGGCCATGATCAATCCGCCGGCCACCACCACCGCGGGCATACCGGTGGAATAGACGAAACCCCGGGTGAGCGCCGGGAGTTGAGAAGCCAGCAGGACGGCGGCGGCCACCCCGATGTACATCGCCAGCCCACCCATCCGCGGAATGGGATGCACGTGCACATCACGTTCGCGGGGGTAGGCGACCGCACCGAGACGGATGGCCAACACGCGGACCCAGCCGGTGGCGAAGTAGGTGATTATGGCCGCGGTCAGCCCGACGAGCGCCAGCTCCCGCAAGGGCACACCGGCGCCGCGGTCCGACAGCGCCAGAAGGCCGGTGTTGACCGCGGGAATCACTGCGTCGCCGGCCGTCATCACCGATGCACCGTACTGCAGCAAGCTGAGTTCACTCCGTAGGCGTTGTCAGGCTGGCGGCTTCCACGCCAACGACCCTGGCGATGTCGGCCGCACTGATCGGCCCCTCCCGCAGGATGCGCGGGTGGGCGCCGGTGAGGTCGACGATCGTGGATGCGGCCTGTTGTTCGGCAGGGCCGCCGTCGAGGTAGACCTCGACCTTGTCGCCGAGTTGTTCGTGGGCCTGCGCCGCGGTGACCGCGGCGGGCTGGCCTGAGACGTTGGCGCTGGACTGCGCCATAGGACCGACCTCGCGCAGCAGCTCGATGGCCACCGGGTGCAGCGGCATCCGGAGCATAACGCTGCCGTTGGCATCCCCGAGATCCCACTGCAGCGACGGCGCCTGCGTGACCACGAGGCTCAGTGCGCCCGGCCAGAACGCGCGGATCAATTCGCGGGCGGCCGGCGGCACCGAGTACACGAGCCCGTCGATGGTGCTCCACGAGCCGACGAACACGCCGACGGGCATGTTGCGGCCACGCCCCTTGGCGGCGAGCAGACTGCCGACCGCGTCACGATCGAAGGCGTCGGCCCCGATTCCGTAGACCGTGTCGGTGGGCATCACGACCAGCCGCCCGCCTTTGACCGCGCTGGCCGCCGAGGCGATGCCGGTCGCACGCTGATCGACATCGGTGCAATCGAAGATGGTCATGTCGGCTCCCCGGTCGGTGCGCGCATCAACTCAGCTTCTCCCAATCCGGGTCGCGGTGACAAAGCGGGGTCGTCCGGCCAGGTCCCGGCGCGCGGTCACGGCGGTGAAATGCCCGTCGTCGACGAAGGCATCGACGGTCAGCTGCGAGGTGGTGTCGTCGTGTTCGACGGCGCACGCCGCGCCGGCACGCAGCCACCGGGCTCCCAGCGCGACGATCGGCCGGATCACCGACATCCCGTCCGGCCCGCCGAACAGCGCACGGGCCGGATCGTGGTCGGCCACCTCCGGTTCCAGCACGGCACCTTCGGGGACGTACGGCGGGTTGGACACCAGCAGGTCCACCCGGTCGTCGAGTTCGGGCGCCAGACCGGGCGTGGTGACGTCGGCGGCGATCACCTCGACGCGCGTACCGGCGGCATTGCGCCGGGCGAACTCCAGCGCGGCGGGTGAGTCCTCGACGGCCAGCACCCGGGCCTCCGGGTGAGCCGCAGCCAGCGCCAATGCCAGCGCACCCGATCCCGTACACAGATCGACAATCACCGGGCTGGGCGGAAGTCGTTGCGCCAGAGCCCATTCCAGCAATGATTCGGTTTCCGGGCGTGGGATGAACACCCCCGGCCCGACTTCGAGGGTCAGCGGACCGAAGGCCGCGGTACCGAGAAGATGCTGCAGCGGTATCCGGCGGGAGCGGGCGGCAATCAAGTCGTCGTAGTCGGACTGGAACTGTTCACCGGGATCGTCGAGCAGGAGCAACCGAGCGCGGTCGACGCCCGCGACGTGCGCGGCCAGCAGTTCGGCGTCGATCCGCGGGGACGCGACGCCGGCGGCCGCCAACCGTGCCGTTGCGGCGGCGATCGCCTGCCGCAATCGGGTCATGACCTCGTCGGGCCGGCTGATGTCTCCTGCTGAAGCCGGGCCTGCTTGTCGGCGGCACCCAACGCATCCAGTAGCGCGTCGAGTTCTCCGTCGAGCACCTGATCGAGGTTGTGCGCCTTGAAGTTGATCCGGTGATCGGCGATCCGGTTCTCCGGGAAGTTGTAGGTCCGGATGCGCTCGCTGCGGTCCACGGTGCGGATTTGGCTGGCCCGGTCGGCCGAGGCGTCGGCCTGGGCCTGCTCTTCGGCCAGTGCCTGCAGCCGGGCGGCCAGCACCTGCATGGCGCGGGCCTTGTTCTGTAACTGCGAACGCTCGTTCTGACAGGTGACGACGATGCCGGTGGGCAGGTGGGTGATACGCACCGCCGAGTCGGTGGTGTTCACGCCCTGACCGCCCTTGCCCGAGGACCGGTAGACGTCGATGCGCAGATCCGATTCGTCGATCTGGACCTGTTCGACCTCGTCGGGCTCCGGGTAGACCAGCACGCCCGCGGCCGAGGTGTGCACCCGGCCCTGCGATTCGGTGACCGGTACTCGCTGCACGCGGTGCACGCCGCCTTCGAACTTGAGCCGCGACCAGACTCCGTCGGCCGAATCGCCCTTGCTGGTGATCGACAACGTGGCGTCCTTGTAGCCGCCGAGGTCGGAGAACGTCTCGTCGAGCACCGTCACCGACCAGCCGTGCCGTTCGGCGTACCGGATGTACATGCGGGCCAGGTCGGCGGCGAACAGCGCCGATTCTTCGCCGCCTTCCCCGGACTTGACCTCCATCACGATGTCGTCGGCATCATGCGGATCACGGGGCGCGAGCTGGTCGGTCAGTTGCGCATCGAGTTCGGCGACCTTGGCCGTCAGCTCGTCCACCTCGGCGGCGAAACTGGCGTCGTCGGCGGCGAGCTCACGGGCTGCCTCCAGGTCACCGCGTGCGGCCTCCAACTTGCGGTAGGTGCCCACGACCGGTGACACCTGGGCGAATCGTCGGCCCACCTTGCGCGCGGCTGCGGCGTCGGCGTGCAGATTCGGGTCGGCGAGTTGGCGCTCGAGGTCGGTGTGCTCGGCCAGCAACGCCTCGATCGCGGGCGCGGTGTCAGTCACGTCAACCTCCTCGACTTGGATGCGGAAACGAGAACAGCGCCCAGATCTGCGCGAATGCGACAGATCGGGCGCTGTTGACGTAGCTACTTGTCGGCGGCAGCCTTGTCGCCGGCCGGCTTGCGCTTGCCGTAGCGCTTCTCGAAGCGCGCCACGCGGCCGCCGCTGTCGAGGATCTTCTGCTTGCCGGTGTAGAACGGGTGGCACTGCGAGCAGACCTCGACCACGATCTGGCCGCTCTGCTTGGTGCTGCGGGTCTGGAAGGTGTTGCCGCAACCACAGTGCACCGTGGTCTCGACATACTCAGGATGAATGCCTGTTTTCATGGGTTCCTCTTCAATCGTTGGCCCGGGTCGCCCGAAATTCCGATGGACGTGAACCGGGACCGAGGGTCGGCGGTCCATTATGCCAGGTCAACCGCCAGCAGCCTAAACGCGTGATGAGCGGCAACTATTCCCCCGTCGTGCCCGCGGGGCCGACGGTGTATTCGCGCCCGGTGCGATGCCACAGCAAGCGACCCTGGCCAGCGGTGCCCGCCGCGATCAACTCGCGTTTGAGGACTTTGTTGGTCGCTGTCGTCGGTAGTTGGTCAGCGATCCAGACGTGACGCGGCCACGCCTTGGGCGACAGGTCGGATTGGGTGGCCAGGAACTCGGCGAACTCGACCGGGTCCAGCGCCGCGTCGTCCTGCAGCACGATCGCGGCCATCACCTGGTCACCGACGTATTCGTCGGGGACCGGGTAGACCGCGACGTGGTTGACGGCCGGATGGCGGCCGAGGATCCGTTCGATGGGTGCCGAGGTCATGTTCTCGCCGTCGACGCGCATCCAGTCCGCGGTCCGCCCGGCCAGGTAGATCCAACCGTCGGCGTCGCGGTAGGCCAGGTCACCGGACCAGTACATGCCGTGACGCAGCCGATCCTGGGTGGCGGAGTCGTCGTTGTAGTAACCCTGGAACAACCCGGCGCCGGTGGTGTTGACCAGTTCGCCGATTGCCTTGTCCCCGTTGACCAGAACACCGTCGGCGTCGAATTCGGCAACCGCGCACTCGGTCACGGTCTGCGGGTCGTAGATCGCCACGCCCGGGAAGCCCTTGCCCACCGAGCCCTGCGGGCAGCCTTCCTCCCGGGTGACGATCACCGCGCCCTCGGTGGAACCGAAACCGTCCCACACCTTGGCGCCGAACCGGCGACCGAACTCGGCGATGTCCCGATCGCTGGCCTCGTTGCCGAAGGCCACCCGCAACGGGTTGTCGATGTCATCGGGTTGTTCCGGCGTGGCCAGCACGTAGGCCAGTGGCTTGCCGACGTAGTTCATGTAGGTGGCGCCATAGCGGCGCAGATCGGGCAGGAAACCCGAGGACGAGAACGTGGCGGGGGCCATCGCCGCGCCAGAGCCTACCGCGACGCTCCAACCGGCCAGCAGGGCGTTGGAGTGGAACAGCGGCATCGACAGGTAGCAGACATCCTCGTCGGTGATGCCGAACCGTTCCACCAGGGCCAACCCGGCGAACAGCACCGTCATGTGGGCCACCTGGACGGCCTTGGGGTCACCGCTGGTGCCGGAGGTGAAGATCATCATGAACGTGTCGGTCGGACCGACTTCGCGCAGTGGCGTGAGTTCCCCGGCATCGGCGCACATCTGCGCCCATTCGTCGCCGCCGGTGTCCAGGACCCGCACACCTGGCAGGTCCAGCCCGGCCAGCAGCTCGCGGTGAGCAGCGTCGGTGAGCAGGATCTGGCAGTCCGCGCGCAGGATGTCCCTGGCCAGCGCGGCGCCGCGACGGGTGTTGTTGATGCCGCACAACACGTAACCGCCGAGGGCGGCGGCGGCCATCGCCGTGAGCATGTCCGGCGTGTTGCCCAGCAATGTGCCGATGTGTGCCGGACGGTCCGGATCCGCGAGTTTCAGCAGCGCGGACGCCTGCCGATTGGCGATAGCCAGGTGTTCGCGCCAGGTCCAGCTGTGGTCGCCGTACTTGACGGCGACGGTGTCGCTTCCTTCATGTTCGCGGAGCAACTGCTGCAGCGTTTCGGCCATCGGAGGGTCCCCACGTTGAGTGAACAGATCGACAAAACTGTCTACCATGGTGTGGCGCGACAGGGAACATCCTTGGCACAATCATCTCCCAGCCCACCAGAGCATCAGGAGATCTCAGAGTTGACCAGCACTGATCCGCGTGTCGAGACCGGCCGCAGCGTGCGTGATCGCCTGATGGACGCGGCCGAAGAATGTCTGCGGACCAAAGGAATTCGCGCGACGACGGTTTCCGAGGTGGCCGAGGCCGCCGGTGTGTCGCGCGGATGGCTGTACCGACACTTCCCCGACAAGGTCTCGCTGCTGGGCGCGGTCATCGTGCGACTCAACGACACGTTCTGGTCCGAAGCGCACGCCATGCTCGAACAGATCGACGGCCTGGACCATCAGTTGGCCTGGGGGGTGGGCAACGGCCTGCGGGCGTATGACGATCCGGGCGCGGTGCTGCTCAAACTTCGCACCGACGAACCCGAGGAGTTCGCCGCCTGCGCCGGCGCGGGTGTGCAGGGCCTGATCCCCGATCTCGCCGACTTCTGGTCCCGCTACCTGGTGGCCGCCCGCGACCGCGGCGAGATCCGCGCCGACATCGACATCCCGGAAGCGTCGGAATGGCTTGCGCGGATAGTGATTTCGCTGGCGACCGTGCCGGGGAAGACGCTCGATCCGAGCGACGGTGATGCCGTGCTCACCCAGATCCGACGATATGTGATGCCGGGTTTGAAAGCCGACCCGGCCGTCTGAACGCAAAAGGCCCCGCCAGCGGCGGGGCCTTACGCGTGTCGACCGGATCAGTCGACGTCCATCGAACCCGGCGCGGTCTTGGAGACCTGGACCAGGAACTCGTAGTTGTTCTTCGTCTTGCGCAGCTGGCTCATCAGCAGGTCGATGGCCTGATGGCTGTCGAGACCCGAGAGCACGCGGCGCAGCTTGTGCACGATCGCGAACTCATCCGGCGAGAGCAGCAGCTCATCCTTGCGGGTGCCCGACGGGTTGACGTCGACCGCGGGGAACACCCGACGCTCGGCGATCTTGCGGTCGAGCTTGAGCTCGGCGTTACCGGTGCCCTTGAACTCCTCGAAGATCACGGTGTCACCGGTCGAACCGGTCTCGACCATCGCGGTGGCGATGATGGTCAGCGAGCCGCCGTGCTCGATGTTGCGCGCCGCGCCGAGGAACCGCTTCGGCGGGTACAGCGCGGTGGAATCCACACCACCGGACAGGATGCGACCCGAGGCCGGCGACGCGTTGTTGTACGCACGGCCCAAACGGGTGATCGAGTCCAGCAGCACCACGACGTCCTTGCCCTGCTCGACCAGGCGCTTGGCCCGCTCGATGGCCAGCTCGGCGGCCTGGGTGTGGTCTGACGGCGGGCGGTCGAAGGTCGAGGCGATGACCTCACCCTTGACCGAGCGCTGCATGTCGGTGACCTCTTCGGGGCGCTCGTCGACGAGCACCACCATGAGGTGGCATTCCGGGTTGTTCTTGGTGATCGCGTTGGCGATGTCCTGCATGATCGTGGTCTTACCGGCCTTGGGCGGCGACACGATCAGGGCACGCTGCCCCTTACCGATGGGCATGATCAGATCGATCACGCGGGTGGTCAGGCGCTCGGGCGTGGTCTCCAGGCGCAGCCGCTGATTCGGGTACAGCGGGGTCAGCTTGGTGAAGTCAGGCCGGTTCTTGGCCGCCTCGACCGGACCGCCGTTGACGCTGTCCAGACGCACCAGCGGATTGAACTTCTGGCGCGGGTTGTTGCCGCCGCCCTCACCCTCGCGGGGCACGCGCACGGCACCGGTGACCGCGTCACCACGGCGCAGTCCGTTCTTGCGGACCATGTTCATCGAGACGTAGACGTCATTCGGCCCGGCCAGGTAGCCCGACGTGCGCACGAAGGCGTAGTTGTCCAGGACATCGAGGATGCCGGCGACCGGCTGGACGACGTCGTCCTCGCGCAGCTCGGTCTCGCCACCGCCCTCGCCACCGCGCTCACCACGGCGACGACGGTCCCGGTCGCGGAAGCGACGACCGCGCCGGCCCTGCCGGCCGTCTCCGTCGTCGTCGCCATCGTTGTTGGAGTTGCCGCCCCGGCTCTGCTGGTTGTCGGACTGGTCGGACTGCTCGCGGCCCTGACCCTTGTCCTGCTTTTGGTCGCGGTCCTGCTTCTGGTCGCGCTTGTCGTCCTGCTTGTTCTCGCCGTCGGACTGCTCACGCTTGTCGCGACGGTCCTGCCGGTCGCGCTTGTCCTGCTTGGGCTGCTTTTCCTGCGACTCCGCGGACTCGGCCTTGGCGTCGGCTCCGGTCTCGACAGGAGTATCGGCCTTGGCCTCGCCCTTGGCTTCGCTCTTCGCTTCGCCCTTGGTCTCAGCCTTGGTCTCGGTCTTGGGCGAGTCGTCCTTGCCGGCCTCCTCGGCGGCGGGCGCACCGGCCTGGCGCGAGGAGCCCCGACGCTCGCGGCGACGTGGCGCCGGCTGCTCGCCGGCCTCGGCACCGGCGTCCTGCTGGACGTCGGGGGTGGCCTGTTGCGGCGCGTCGGTGGTCCCGTTGGACTCGCCGCGGTGGGCACGAATAGCTGCGATCAGCTCACTCTTGCGGAGGCCGGACGCGCCTTCGACGCCGATTTCCTTGGCCAGCGCACGCAGCTCAGGCAGCACCATGGTCGACAGCGACGCGGGCCGGGCGCCAGAAGCGCGCCGCGTGGTGTTCGATCCGGACGCAGAGGCGGCAGCCGGGGCCGCGCTACCGACGGTCGCAGCGCTTTCAGATGATCCGGCGCTTTCAGATGACACGGTGTTGGGCAAATCCCCAGTGCCGTTGGCATTGTCAGCCGTGAAGAGGTCCGTATCTGTCACGGATTTCCTTTCTTTCCCCCGCTCATCAGGTCGTGCGAGGGTTCCCCAAAGGTCGATGCGCGTTCAGCTGAACCGCTGAGCGCGTAGCTCACACCGTCGCCTGTGCAACGGCGATCGCCAGGATTCGCCGATATACGGCGAACCGTCAGTCCACGAGTAGAACACAAGAAGATTGGGTGGTCGTCCTGGTGTCGACGCAGGCAGAGACCCTGCGAATGCTGGACGAAAGCGAGAATAACTCGCTTTGGTGAAGTAATCAAGCAACGAGACGCCGAGCGTGTGGCGCTCACTTCTCCTCGTGTTGCCGCTCGTCAGTTCTTGACGGCCACGCCCGACGTCCAACGAACGCCTGCTCCGACCGACATTTCCCTGACGGTGAACCCGTTGGCAGTGCCGTAATCGGTGGCCTCATCAGGCAATCCCACCGCCGAACTCAGCCCCAGGACCGTTGGTCCGGCCCCGGACAGCACCGCTGCCACTCCAGAACGTCGCAGGAGGTTCAGGTATTCCGCCGAGGCCGGCATCGCCGCGGCACGCTGTGGCTGGTGTAACACGTCCTGCGTGGCCGTCATCAACAGATCGGGACGCTCGCTCAGCGCCACCACCAGCAGAGCCGCCCGGCTGAGGTTGAACCGGGCGTCGAGGTGGCTGACCTCGTCGGGCAGTACCGCCCGAGTCTCCGCGGTGGACGACCGCTGCTGCGGAACCGCCGGAAACAGACGGATGTCGGGGTGGACCCGCACCGGCACCGCACGGTACCGCGGCCCCCCACTCTCATCGGTCTCGGTCCAGGAGACCACCGCACCGCCGAGTACCGCCGCGGCAGCGTTGTCCGGATGCCCCTCGAACTCACTGGCCAGCTGGATCAACTGTTCTTCCGTCAGCGGGTCTGAACCAGTTTGCGCGACAAGACCATTCACCACGGCCAAACCCCCGACCACGGCTGCCGCGGATGAGCCGAGACCACGGGAGTGCGGAATCTCGTTGTGGCAGCGGACGATCAGGCCGTCAGCCCGATGACCGGTGGCCTGCAGCCCTGCCTCGATCGCCCGAACCACCAGATGCGTGGCATCCAACGGAACCTGGCCCGCACCTTCGCCCTCGACCTCGAGCTCAAGGCCGGATTCGGTTGTCTCGACGATGATCTCGTCGTACAGGCTGAGCGCCAGGCCCAGGCTGTCAAAGCCTGGGCCGAGATTGGCGCTGGAGGCCGCGACGACAGCGGTGGCGGTGAGCCCGGCGGGGAGGGTCTGATTCACCAGCTAGGCCAGTCCGAGCTCGGCGACGACGGCGACCGGATCGACGGGCAGCGCGGTGACAGTCGGCATGTCCTTGAGCGCAGTGTCGGGATCCTTGAGTCCGTTGCCGGTGACGGTGCAGACCACCGTCGAGCCGCGCTTGACCCAGCCGTCCTCGATCGACTTGAGCAGGCCTGCCACGCTCGCGGCCGACGCGGGCTCGACGAACACCCCTTCGCTACGGGCGATCAGGTGGTACGCGGCCAGGATTTCCTCGTCGGTGGCCGCCAGGAACCGCCCCTCGGACTCCTGCTTGGCCTCGACAGCGCCAGACCACGACGCCGGGGATCCGATCCGGATGGCGGTGGCGATCGTCTCGGGCTCCTTGACCGGCTCACCCAGGACCAGCGGTGCGGCCCCGGCCGCCTGGGTGCCGAGCATGCGCGGCAACCGGTCGGTCAATCCGTCGCGGTGGTATTCGCGGTAGCCCTTCCAGTACGCGGTGATGTTGCCCGCGTTACCGACCGGCAGCGAATGCACGTCGGGGGCGGTACCCAGGGCGTCGACGATCTCGAACGCCGCGGTCTTCTGACCCTCGATGCGGTACGGGTTGACCGAGTTGACCAGGGCGATGGTCGGGAAGTCCGCGGTGATCTTGCGGGCCAGTTCCAGGCAGTCGTCGAAGTTGCCGTCGACCTGGATGATCTTGGCGCCGTACATGACAGCCTGCGCCAGCTTGCCCATCGCGATTTTGCCCTGCGGGATCAGCACCGCACAGGTGATGCCGGCCTTGGCCGCATAGGCCGCGGCCGAGGCCGAGGTGTTGCCGGTGGACGCACACAGCACCGCCTGCTGTCCGCGGGCGAGCGACTCGGTGACCGCCACGGTCATGCCACGGTCCTTGAACGAGCCGGTCGGGTTGAGCCCCTCGACCTTGAGATGCACTGTGCAGCCGGTCTGTTCGCTGAGCCGCTTGGCGTGGATCAGCGGCGTGCCGCCTTCGAGCAGGGTGATCGGCGTCCAGTCCGCACCGATCGGCATCCGATCGCGGTAGGCCTCGATCAGTCCCGGCCAGGGCCGGTGTACCGGCCCTGCGCTGGTCTTGCCTTGCGTCCCGGGGTTCATGCGTTCGTTCCTTCCATACGCAGCACGCTGTTGATGGTCTGCACCACGTCGAGATCGGCCAGTGCCTCGACGGTCTCCGAGAGTGCGGCGTCGGTGGCCTGGTGGGTGACCACGACGATGCGGGCCCCGCACGGCCGGCCTTCCTCGTCGACCATGCCCTCCTGGCGCACCTCGGCGATGCTGACCTCACGCTTGGCGAATTCGGCTGCCACGGCAGACAATACGCCGGAGCGATCCGAGACATTCATGTTCACGTAG
The DNA here is from genome assembly GCF_001666875.1 of Mycobacterium sp. E802. Lineage (NCBI taxonomy): Bacteria > Bacillati > Actinomycetota > Actinomycetes > Mycobacteriales > Mycobacteriaceae > Mycobacterium > Mycobacterium sp. E802. The sequence continues at coordinate 13,245 of NZ_LZJD01000132.1, read as the reverse complement.
TAGCGGGTGGGGATGAAGCCGATCGGGGCGATCGGCAGCTTGGCGTACTTGGATTCCCGCGGACCGCGGCCGCCCTGGACGCGGTTGCGCGCGGCCATCACGACATCGCCCATCACCGCCGAGGCGGTCGGTGCTCCCCCGGCGCCCTGACCGTAGAACATCAGCCGGCCGGCTGCCTCAGCCTCGACCACCACCGCATTGAAGGCACCGTTGACCGCGGCCAACGGGTGCGACAGCGGCACCAGCGCCGGATACACGCGGGCCGAGACCCGTTGCTTGCCTTCATCAGTGGTGAGCCGCTCGCAGATGGCCAGCAGTTTGATGGTGCAGCCCAGCGCCCGGGCGGACTCGAAGTCGGCCGGGCTCACCTTGGTGATGCCTTCGCGATAGACGTCGTCGGCCGTGACCCGGGTGTGGAAGGCGATCGAGGCCAGGATCGCGGCCTTGGCCGCGGCGTCATAGCCCTCGACGTCGGCGGTGGGATCAGCCTCGGCGTAACCGAGCGCGCTGGCATCGGCCAGCGCCGAGCTGTAATCGGCTCCGGTGCTGTCCATCTCGGACAGGATGTAGTTGGTGGTGCCGTTGACGATGCCGGCCACCCGCAGCACGGTGTCACCGGCCAGCGATTGGGTCAGCGGCCGGATCACCGGGATCGCGCCGGCCACCGCCGCCTCGAAATACAGGTCGACGCGAGCCTTTTCGGCGGCCTGCGCCAACTCACCGGTGGATTGGGCCATCAATGCCTTGTTGGCGGTCACCACCGACTTGCCCTGTTCCAGCGCGGCCAGGATGGCCTTGCGCGCCGGCTTCACCGGACCCATCAGCTCCACCACGATGTCGATGTCGTCCCGCGACACCAGCTCGATGATGTCGTCGGTGAGCAGGTCCTTGGGCACGCCACGGTCATCGGAGACCTTGCGCACCCCGATGCCCCGCACCTCCAGGGGCGCACCGATGCGGGCTTCGAGATCAGGGGCGCTCTCGTTGATGATGCGCACCACTTCGCTGCCGACATTGCCCAGCCCCAAAACTGCTACACCGATGGGCTTTTCACTCATTGACCACTCACCTCCAGGCTCAACAGATCGTCGACGGTCTCCCGACGGAGCACCAGGCGCGCCTTGCCATCCTTCACCGCGACCACGGCGGGTCGGCACAGCAGGTTGTAGCGGCTCGACATCGAGTAGCAGTACGCGCCGGTGGCGGCGACTGCCAACAGGTCACCGGGCGTGATGTCCTCGGACACCCAGGTATCGCGGACGACGATATCGCCGGTCTCGCAGTGCTTTCCGACGATGCGCGCCAGGGTTGCGGGGGCGTCGCTGACGCGGGAGACCAGCCGCGCGTCGTACTCGGCGTCATACAGAGCCGGGCGGATGTTGTCGCTCATCCCGCCGTCGACGCTGACGTACCGACGCTGCGCGGTCGCACTGACGGCCACGTCCTTGACCGTGCCCACCTCGTAAAGGGTGATCGTGCCCGGTCCGGCGATCGCACGACCCGGTTCCACCACGAGTTTGGGGGTCGGCAGCCCGACGGCCTCCGATTCGCTCTTGACGATGGCCTTCAGCTTGTCGGCCAGTTCTTGCATCGGTGGCGGATCGTCCTGCGGGGTGTACGAGATACCCAGGCCCCCACCGAGATCGATGACCGACATCTGGGAGGTCTTCTCCACACCGAACTCCGAGACCACGTCACGCAGCAGGCCGATCACCCGATGGGCGGCCACCTCGAATCCGGCCACGTCGAAGATCTGACTGCCGACGTGGCAGTGCAAGCCGACCAGGCGCAGGTTTTCGGTGGCGAAGACCTTGCGGACCGCGTCCATCGCCGCGCCACTGGCCAGGGACAATCCGAACTTCTGATCTTCGTGTGCGGTGGAGATGAACTCGTGCGTGTGCGCCTCCACGCCCGGCGTCACCCGCACCAGCACGTCCTGGACGACGCCGGCCGCACCGGCGATGGCATCCAGGCGCTCGATCTCGATCTCGGAATCCAGCACGATGTGCCCGACCCCGGCCTTGACCGCCGTCGTCAGCTCGTCCACCGATTTGTTGTTGCCGTGCACCGTGATTCGCTCGGCCGGGAAATCGGCGTGCAGTGCCACCGCCAGTTCACCACCGGTCGCCACGTCCAGCGACAGGCCTTCGGCGGCCACCCAGCGCGCGATCTCGGTGCACAGGAACGCCTTCGACGCGTAGTGCACGTGCTCTCCACCGCCGAACGCCGCGGCGATCTCTCGGCAACGCGACCGGAAGTCGTCTTCGTCGATGACGAACAGCGGTGTGCCGTACTCGGCAGCCAGATCGGTCACCGGCACCCCGGCGATCGACACCACGCCGTCGTCGCCGCGAACGAGGTTGCGGGGCCACACCTTCGGGGCCAGCAGCAGGATCTCCTCGGGGCTCTGCGGCTTGGCGGGCGCGCCCGGGTGATGCATCTCCTCGGCGTGCCGCGGCCCGGCGGGGTGCGCGTTCACATCCGCTCCGGGGCGGTGACGCCGAGGATGGCCAGACCGTTGGCGATCACCTGGCGCGTCGCCTCACACAACGCGAGCCGGGCGGCGTTGAGGTCACCCGGTGTCTCGTCGCCCTGCGGCAGCACCCGGCAGGCGTCGTAGAACCGGTGGTAGTCACCGGCCAGATCCTCGAGGTAACGGCACACGCGGTGCGGTTCACGCAGCGCGGCAGCGGCTTTCAGGACCCGGGGGAACTCGCCCAGGTTGCGGATCAGGATGCCCTCTTTTTCGTGGGTCAGCAGATCCAGGTGGGCGGTATCGGCAGTGACGCCGAGATCGGCGGCATTGCGGGCCAGCGCCGAGAGCCGGGCATGCGCGTACTGCACGTAGTAGACCGGGTTTTCGTTCGACGCACTGGACCACAGAGCCAGATCGATGTCGATCGGGGTATCCACCGACGAGCGAATCAGGGAGTACCGCGCGGCGTCGACGCCGATGGCCTCGACCAGATCGTCGAGGGTGATGACGGTGCCGGCGCGCTTGCTCATCCGCACGGGTTGGCCGTCGCGGACCAGGTTGACCATCTGGCCGATCAGCACCTCGACGGTGTCCGGGTTGTCCCCCAGCGCCGCGGCGGCGGCCTTCAGGCGGGCGATGTAGCCGTGGTGGTCGGCGCCGAGCATGTAGATGCACAGGTCGAACCCGCGCTGACGCTTGTCCAGGTAGTACGCCAGGTCACCGGCGATATAGGCGGCGTTGCCGTCGCTCTTGATGACGACCCGGTCCTTGTCATCACCGAACTCGGTGGTGCGCAACCAGGTTGCGCCGTCCTTCTCGTAGATGTTGCCGGTCTCGCGCAGCTTGGCGATGGCCTGGTCCACGCGACCGGAGGTGTGCATCGAGTCTTCGTGGGTGTAGACGTCGAAGTCGGTGCCGAACTCGTGCAGCGATTCCTTGATGTGGGCGAACATGAGGTCCACGCCGATCTCGCGGAACGTCTCCTGCTGTTCGTCGGCGGGCAGGCTCATCACGTCGGGCCGCTTAGCCAGGACGGAGGCGGCGATGTCGTTGATGTAGGTGCCGGCGTAGCCGTCTTCGGGGGCCGGCTCACCCTTGGCGGCGGCGACCAGCGACCGGGCGAACCGGTCGATCTGGGCGCCGTGATCGTTGAAGTAGTACTCGCGGGTGACGTCGGCGCCCTGGGTGGTCAGCAGGCGCCCGAGCGCGTCGCCGACGGCGGCCCAGCGGGTGCCACCGATGTGGATGGGCCCGGTCGGGTTGGCCGAGACGAATTCCAGGTTGATCTTCTCGGCGAGTTCGGTCGAGTTGCCGTAGGCGTCGGCGGCGGTCAGCACGTTGGTGACGATGACGCCCTGCGCGGAGGCTTCGATGCGCAGGTTGACGAAGCCGGGGCCGGCGACCTCGGCGGCAGCGATGCCGTCGGCCGCGGCCAGCGCGGCGGCCAGCCAGCCGGCCAGCTCGCGCGGATTGACCCCGACCTTCTTACCGAGCTGCAGCGCGAGGTTGGTCGCGTAATCACCGTGCTCAAGGTTGCGCGGGCGCTCGACCGTGACGGTGTCGGGCAGCGCGGCGGTGTCCAGGTCATGTTCGGTCAGCACTGCGGCGGCAGTGGCCTTGAGCAGCTCGGCAAGGTCGGCGGGGGTCACGAGGGTCCATCCTATGGTCTGGGGTGGCTGCGCCCCGAATCCATATTGGCCGTGGCATGCGCTACGCTATGCAAGCCCAATCGGCGCAGCTGATCTTCAGCCCCGCGCCCCCGTAGCTCAGGGGATAGAGCGTCTGCCTCCGGAGCAGAAGGCCGCAGGTTCGAATCCTGCCGGGGGCACTCTTCTAAACCGCCACTGACCTGGACGTTTACTTCGCTCACGCACCTGGACCGCCTCGAGACCGGGTGTGCAAACGGTGCGAGATCACGTCGGGATGCCGTGATCTACGACCTCCACCCGTACGTGAATGCCGAGCTTCGCGGCGGCGTCCACCAAGGCGTCCAGCGAGAATTTGGAAACCTTGCCCCGGAACAGGTCCGAGACACGCGGCATGAATCGCTCAGGCACAGGCCCGCGAGGTCAAAATCGCTCGCGGGCCTGCGGACCTGATCTTCAGAACGCTCCCGGCGCCGACTTGCGGTGCAGCACCCACACGGTTGCCGTGACCATGACGACGGTGAACGCCACGAGTGCGATCAGGCTGGTGCCGGTGCCGCCGCTGAAGGTGTCGCGGTAGCCGGACATGGCCGGCAGTGTGGCGGTGAACCGGTCGAGGTCCAGGTCCCGACCGAGCGCTTCGAACGCATGCCGATTGGCCAAGCCATAGCTCATGACCCGACCGGGGGCGGCCATGTCGTTGACGGGCACGATCGCACCGCCGAACAGCACCTGCGGGAAGCACAGCATCGGCAGCGCCAGGGCGGCCTGCGCGGCGTTGGAGACTGCAGCCGAGGCAAACAGACCGAGCGCCAGTGCCGAGGTTGCCTCCACGAGGATCGTCATGAACAACAGCGCATACACGTGCCACCCGAGTGCAGGCAGCCGGCCGAGACCTCGCAGCACGCCGAGCAGTACGGCGCTCACCAGAGCGAGCACCGGAAGCAGCGCGGTCACCTTGGATCCCACATACGCGGCGACGCTCACGCCCGCCAGCCGCTCCCGCCGGAATACCGCCATCTCCCCGACGATCTGCAGCAGGCCGTAGGTCAGACCGAAGAAGAAGCCGTCGAACGCGATCCAGAAAACAATCTGTGCCGGACCGATATCGGACACAGCGGTGGCATCGAATGCGCCGCGCCGAAACAGCGTCGCCATCATCGCGGTGACCAAGACCGGTGAGCCCAGCAGGATCGCCAGCGTCAGCCGATTACGAAGGAGCACATCGACATTGCGCCGCGTCAAGGTCCACCACTGCTCGATCATCCCGGGCGTCTTGCTCTTTGCCGGATCGGCCGGAACCAGTACTGCCTCCTCGCCATGCAGGACCGTCGCGACCTGACGCTGCTCGTCGAACCGCTGCGCCCAGGCCGTCGGGGTCCCCTCGGTGGCAAGTTTCTCGTAGATCTCGGCCAGATCCTCGACGCCGAAATAACACCGGGCATCTGCCGGACTGCCGGTGAAGGCAAGGAAGCCGTCGCGCGCGAGAAACACCACCCGATCGCACAGTTCGATGCCGGCCGGCTCATGGGTGGTGAGAACGACGGTGACGCCGCTGCGGCTCAGTCGATACAGCAGACGCATCACCTCGGCCGCTGTTGCCGGGTCCAGCCCGGAGGTCGGTTCGTCGAGGAAGAAGATCCGCGGCCGGGTCAGGAGCTCCACGGCGATGCTCGCCCGCTTGCGTTGGCCACCGGACAGCGCCCGGACCGGTACCTCGGCTCGATCAACCAGATCGAGGTCACGCATCGTCTGTTCGACGACGCGGTCAGCCTCAACTGCCGGGGTGCCCGCGGGCAGCCTCAGCCGAGCGGCGTAGCGCAACGTCCGGCGCAGCGGCATCTCCAGATGGATGATGTCGTCTTGCGGTACATAGCCCACCCGGTCATCGGCGCCCCCACGCGCGCCGCGAACGATGCCGTCGTGCCGGACCTCTCCGTCGGACGGCTGCTGCAGCCCGGCCAGCGTCTCGAGCAATGTGGTTTTGCCCGCGCCACTGCCGCCGGCGATGGCGACCAGTTCGCCGGGCTGCACGGTCAGCGAGAGCTCGTGTAGGAGCTGCCGGGAGCCGGCGTGGCGACTGACCCCGAATGCCTCGATTCGACCCCCGACGAGCGGCGGCGCGACTGCCAATGCGGTCATGATGGAACCTCCCAAAGCGCTGAAATTGCTGGTCAGGTCCTGATAATCGGCCTGAGGCGCTGAAATCCGCATGAGGCATTCGCCTCAAATGGGGCCGGCCAACCCTCGGTCGATGGCCGCCAGGGTCGCTTGGGTGCGATTGCTGACGCCGAGCTTGGCATAGAGCCGCTCGATATGGTTGCGCGCCGTCTTCTCGGCGATGAACAGCGCTGCACCGATCTCGCGGTTGGATCTTCCCTGCGCGACGAGCCGTAACACCTCGACCTCGCGGGCGGTGAGCCGCGATGATGGTCCGGCCCGTGGCGCCGGCCGATGCCCGGCCGCGGCCAACACCGCTTCTACCGACTCCGTGTCGAGTCTGCCGTCGCGCGCCTCGTGGCGCAGCCGTCCAGCGACATCGGCACCGCCGGAATTCTTTTCTCGCAGAACGTGATACGTCACAGTCGCCGCCAACAGCCGGTCGGACACGCTGAGCTCCGAACCCGAGATGCCTCTGGGAAATCCTGAGCCGTCGATCCGCTCCTCGTGCTTGGTAGCCAGCGAGACAACCGATTTCAAGCCGTCGACGCGATCGAGAATCCGTCCCGTCAGGTACGGATACAGGTGCATCCGTTCGGTTTCTGCCGTGGTCAGCGGACCTTTCTTTTCCCAGATGAGGTTGGATACGCCCAATTTTCCCAGACCGTGCACCAGCCCGGCTCGGTACAGTCGCGTCACCTCGGCCTGCGGCATCCGCGTCTGCCGGGCTGCCGCTGCGGCCAGCTCTGCGATGCCGCGCGAGTAGCCCGGCGACACCGGACATTTGAGATCGACGAAATCGGCCATCGCCCGGAGGAATTCATCGATCTCGTCCTGGTTGAGAATCCGATCGCGGTCGGGTGCGAGGGCCAGCGCCGCGGTCCAGACGTCGACGTCGAGCAGCCCGTCGACAATCGCGGCGGCGTCGCGCTCGAACGCATCCACGACGTCCGGACTGAACTGGGTGCCACGACGGCTCCGCACCACCTCGATCGCCTTGCCGAGCCCGCCGGTGCGCAGGTGAACCTCGACCACATCGGCAAGACCGACGATCCGTATCTCGATCGGGATTCTGTCGCCCGCAATGTTATTGGGCATACCGCGGCCATCCCACCGCTCGAAGACGAAGGCAAGGGCCGCACCCACGTCACGATCCAGACCCATCCGGTCGGACAGCACGCCGGCTGAACTGCAGTGTGAACTGATGAGTTGGGCCACTCGATTACGGGCGGTGAGCACGAAGGCAGCCGACCGGATGCCGCGCTCCCAACCAGGTAGGCCCCGTCCGACGTGGCTGATCATCAACCGCAGTAACGGCAATCCGGCTCGGTCCACGCCGTAGGTGTCAGCCCGAAAAGCGATGTCGTCACCGAAGAGAGCGGATAGTTCATGGGAGTCGGCGTGGCAGCCGATCCAGCCAACCAGATTTGCGTAGTACACCGTCGCCCGCTGTCGCAGGTCGAGTCCCATCCGCTCGGCGAGCCGCACGGAAATCAGTGACGACCTGAGCATGTGTTCCATCGGCTGGCCGAGACCGAGGTCGATTGCCAGCGAGACCGCCGCCAGCAACTCGGCCTTACACAGACCGCTTCCCGAGTCGTGCCGCGTCGCGGGCGGGTGCACGAGTTCATTTTGCCCGCAGAACTGGAATCCGCCAGCGCTCTGATCGTCGTACCGGCCGCTATGGAATATTTTTCTTCGAGCCGCGAAAGGAACGCCACCGTGATCACCTTGTCCGCCGAAGAGCAGGCCATCGTCAGTACCGTCCGCGACTTCGTCGACAAGCAGGTCCGGCCGGTGGTCCGAGAACTCGAACATGCCAACACCTACCCCGAAGAGCTCATCGAGGCGATGAAAGAGATGGGCATCTTCGGCCTGGCGATCCCGGAGCCCTACGGCTTCGCCGCGGTCTCGATGCCGTGTTATGCCCAGGTCACCGAGGAGCTTGCCCGTGGCTGGATGAGCCTGGCCGGTGCGATGGGTGGCCACACCGTGGTGTCGAAGCTGCTGTTGCAGTTCGGCACCGAGGAGCAGAAGCAGAAATACCTGCCCCGGATGGCCACCGGGGAGCTGCGCGCGACCATGGCTCTCACCGAACCCGGTGGCGGTTCCGATCTACAGGCCATGCGTACCGTCGCCGCCAAGGACGACACCGGTTATCTGATCAACGGCTCGAAGACCTGGATCAGCAATGCCCGCAAGGCCGGCCTGGTCGCCCTGCTGTGCAAGACCGATCCGACCGCCTCCCCCGCCCACAAGGGGGTGTCGATCCTGTTGGTCGAGAAGGTCCCCGGTTTCACGGTCTCGAAGGATCTGCCGAAGCTCGGTTACAAAGGCGTGGAAAGTTGCGAGATCAATTTCGTTGACTGCCACGTGGATTCGGATGCCGTACTGGGCGGCGTCGAGGGACACGGCTTCGCCCAGATGATGAAGGGCCTGGAGGTCGGACGGATCCAGGTGGCCGCCCGCGCCACCGGCGTGGCCCGCGCGGCCTTCGACGACGCACTGCAGTACGCACAAGATCGCGAGAGCTTCGGGGTGCCGATCTGGCAGCACCAATCGGTCGGCAACATGCTGGCCGACATGGGCACCAAGCTCTACGCCGCCCGCAGCCTGCTGCTCGACGCCGCCGAGCGGCTCGATGCCGGCGGCCGCTGCGACATGGAAGCCGGTATGGCCAAGCTGTTCGCCTCGGAGACTGCGATGGAGATCGCCCTGAACGCGGTGCGCATCCACGGCGGCTACGGGTACAGCACCGAATACGACGTCGAGCGCTACTTCCGCGACGCACCGCTGATGATCGTCGGCGAGGGCACCAACGAAATCCAACGCGGCGTCATCGCCAAGCAACTCGTCAAGCGCGGCGGGCTCGACATCTGAGGCGAAAAAAAGTTGCCATGGCAAACACCCCACGGGTGGACTCCGCGGCCCAACCGACAGCGTATTGCTTAGCTGCACTACCAGCTATTTACCGGTACGAACCATCGTCGGTCCACGATCTGAAAACTTCCGCAAAAAACACCTTCAGCAAACCCGACCCAGGGTATACAGTGACCGTTGTGCAACGGTACTTCGGCAGGGGGCCAACATGAAGGACACGAGCACCGGGCGGTGATGGCTAGGGGGAGTAAGCCTCCGAACGCCGCCTCACGTCAGTGGTGACCCGTATACCGCGGGTCACCACTGATCTGTTTGCGGCCCATGCGATTAACCGGAGGTCGCCACTCCGAGCGCGCCGAGCAGCGCCTCACGATGCGCGATGAACTCCCGGTTGCGGTAGGTGCGCGCGTCCGGTGTCTCGAAATCCAGTTGCCGGTCGACGACGAACGTTCCCCCGTCGAGCACCAGCACCCGGTCGGCCAGCGTCACGGCCTCGTCGACATCGTGGGTCACCAGCAGCACCCCCGGTTGGTACTTGGCGCACAGTTCCTTGAGCAGGTGGTGCATCCGCACCCGGGTCAGGGCGTCGAGCGCCCCGAAGGGCTCGTCGGCCAGCAGCAGTGCGGGGTTGCGCACCAGCGAGCGGGCCAGTGCCACCCGCTGCTGCTCACCGCCGGACAGCTCGTACGGCCAGGCGTGTTCGCGACCAGCCAGGCCGACATCGGCCAGCACCGCACTGGCCTGTGCTTTGACATCGCGACCGGACAGCCCGAGGGCGACGTTGTCGAGGACCCGTGACCATGGCAGCAGCCGGGAATCCTGGAACACCACCGACACGTCGCGGGCGATGAACAGGTCTCCGGCTCCGTCCACGCCGTGGTCCAAACCGGCCAGGGAACGCAGCAGGGTGCTCTTGCCGGAGCCGCTGCGTCCCAGTAGGGCGACGAACTCGCCTTTGCGAATTGTCAGGTCGACGGAATCGAGAATCGTTGCGCCGCCGAAGGACCGGGTCAGGTTCCGCACGACGGCTACTTCCTCGGTCAGGTTCCCAGTGCGCGTCGCCACGACAGGGCCCTCCTCTCGACGGCCCGCACCGCGTAATCCCCGGTGAGCCCGAACACCGCGTAGACCAACAGGCCGACCACCACCACGTCCAACTGCCCGTACAGCCGGGCCTGGGTCATCAGGTAGCCGATACCGCTGGTGGCGTTGACCTGCTCGACCACCACCAGCGCGGTCCACGAGATCGTCACCGCAAGCCGCAGCCCGGTGAAGAATCCGGGCAGGGCGCCGGGGATGGCCACCTTGCGGATGAATTGGCTGCGTGACAGGCCGACGGTTTCGGCCAGTTCGACGTGGCGTAGGTCGACACCTTTGAGCTGCGCGGTGGTGTTGATGTACACGGGAATCAACACGCTGGTGGCGATGATGATGATCTTCATGGTGTCGCCGATGCCGAACCAGATGATCGCCAGCGGGATGATGGCCAGGGTCGGCACCGCACGCTTGACCTGGATCGGCCCGTCGACGATGGCCTCCCCGATGCGGCTCAGCCCCGAGATCAACGCGAGCGCGAGGCCGAGCGTCACACCGATCGCCAGCGAGATCGAGGCCAGCTTCAACGAGGCGAGGATGTTGGTGGGCAACTGGCCGTCCGACCACATCTCACCGATGGTGCGCACGATGTCCAGCGGCGGTGGCAGGGTCCGGGGGTCGAGGATGCCCAGCTGCGAGGTGACGACCCAGAGCGCCACCAGAAGCAGCGGTCCGATCGCCAGGGAGGCGGGAATCGCCCGCCCCGGCCCCAGCCGCCGTCGGCGCTGGGCACCCGATCGGTGTTCAAGATGCGGATACTCTTCGGCCTCAACCGAATCCGGCTGCTTGGACGTCGCCGGGGCGGTCTGGACGGCGGTCACTGCGTGCCCACCGACTTCGCATTCAGGTCGGCGAACCGGAAATCGAATTCGTCTCTGGCGTGCAGTTGTTCGCCGGAGAATGCGCCGGCCTGCTGCAGGAGGTCGATGGTTTCCTGCTGGGTGTTGATGACCTCGTCGGTGAATCCCGGGATCGAGGTTTTCCCGTCGGCCTCGGCGATCACGCGCGCATCCTCGGGACTGACCTTCTGATCCTTGATCAGGTACTCGTCGATCCAGGTCTGCTTGTGATCGTTGAGCCACTGTTCGGCGCGGTACCAGGCGATGACGAACTCGCGGATCGCCGCGGCCCGGCCGGGGTCCGACAGCGCGTCCCGGCTGGCATAGACGTAGTACAGGCCGGGGTAGGCGCCGGGCGCGTTGGGAATCTCGATGCTCCCCTCCCCCGCCGTCGAGGTGAGGTAGCGGACCCGGTCCGGTTGCTTGAGCACCGCGGCGTTCACCTGCTCGGCGCGCAGTCCGTCAGCGAATTCGGCCAGGCCGAGATTGACCGGTTGCACGTCCTTGATGGTCAGGCCGGCAGACTTCAGGTTGCGCAGCACCACTGCCTGCTGCGCGGTGCCCTCGTTGATCGCAATCTTCTTGCCGGCCAGGTCTTTCAGTGATGCGATGCCCGACTTCGGCGACGTCGTCAGCCGCAGCGCATCACCGTCGTACTTCACGGCACCGACGATCGGCACTCCGGCATCGGAATAGTGGGCCAGGATGGGCGGGACGTCACCGACCCGGCCCAACTGCGCATTGCCCGAGCGGATCGCTTCGAGCCGCAACGGCCCGCTGCTGAAGTTCGCGTACGTGACGTCGGCGGTGAGCCGCTCCTGTTCACCGGACAACGCAAACAGCGTCTTGAGCCGGTTGGCGTCATCGGCGACCACGAGGGTGGTGCCGGCCGGAACCGTGACGGGAATGGCGGCGTCGGCGGCGAGTCCGCCGCTCGCCGACGTGCCAGTTCCCGACGTCTGGCAGGCGGTCACCGCGGCGGAGACGACGACGGCGGCAAACAGCCCACGGACGAACGGAGTCAATGGATTACGCATCTGGGCCCCTTCAGCTCGCCGCCGACACCGCGGCGGCTGCATCGGTACTGAAACGGTTGGTCGGCCGATCCAGGCCGAGATGGTCGCGAAGGGTGGTGCCGGTGTATTCGTCGCGGAAAATGCCGCGCCGCTGCAACTCTGGGACCACGTGGTCGACGAATTCGGCCAGCGAGGACGGCAACGCCGGTGGGATGAGATTGAAGCCGTCGGCCGCGCCCGTGCGGAACCACTCCTCGATGGTGTCGGCGACCTGCTCGGGCGTCCCGGCGAACAACCGGTGCCCCCGGCCACTGCTGAGCCGCAGCAGTAGTTCCCGGACGGTGAGGTTCTCGGTTTCCACCAGCCGCTTCACCAGGGCCAGACGGCTCTTGATGAAGGTGTCCCCCGGATCATCAGCCGGGAAGGTCAGCTTGCGGTCCAGATCATCCTTGGTGACCGCGAAGCCGACGATGGCACTGAGCTGATCGAGCCCGTAATCGGGAACGGTCAGCTCTTCGAATTCGCGTTGCCGCCGGCGCGCCTCGGCCTCGGTGCCGCCGATGATCGCCGAGAGCCCGGGCAGGATGTGTACCTGGTCGGGGTTGCGGCCGTGCCGACGCACGCGGGTCTTGATGTCGCGGTAGAAGTCTCGGGCCTCCGTCAGCGTGGGTTGCGCGGTGAAGATGGCCTCGGCGTACCTGGCGGCGAGTTCCTTTCCAGGCTCGGACGATCCGGCCTGGAACAGCACCGGATGCCCCTGCGGGGACCGCGGCACCTCCAGCGGTCCGGCCACGTCGAAGTGCGGACCGGAGTGGTTGATCGCATGGATCTTGGCCGGATCCACGAACCGCGGTGCCACCTTGTCGCCGACGATGGCGTCGTCTTCCCAGCTGTCCCACAGCTGCAGCGTCACCTGCAGGAACTCGTCGGCGCGGCGGTACCGGTCCGCGGGGTCTGGATGGTTGGGCACCCCGAAGTTGGCGGCGGCCGAGGCGTTGGCCGTGGTCACCACGTTCCACCCGGCCCGGCCGCGGCTCACATGGTCGAGCGTGGCAAACCGCCGCGCCAGACCATACGGGTCGTTGTAGGTGGTTGACGCCGTGGCGATCAGCCCCACATTGGTGGTGGCACCG